>JAHCBA010000052.1 GCA_019634625.1 Verrucomicrobiia bacterium | reverse complement strand
CTGACCCTTGTTGAGGGCGGCGCGGGCGAGGGAGGGAAGGGTGGCCTTTGGGCCGTAGAAGTCCTCGAGTTTGGCGAGGATGACGTCGTCCGGGATGGAGTCGGGGAGGGGTTTGGGAGGGACGCGGATGAGGAGGTGGAAGTGGTTGGACATCAAGCAGAAGGTGATGACGTCGATGTCGCAGAAGCGGGCGAGGTGGTGGAGGATGTTGAGGAGCTTGTGCTTGGCGGAGTCGTCGAGGAGAGGGAGGCGGCCGGCGACGCGGGACATGCAGTGATACGTCGCCGGGAGGGAAGGGTCGGCCTTGATACGGGGAAGTCTCATGGGGTGGAGGGTTGCGAGGGGGTGAGAAAGGAAAGGAGAGAGAGGGGCGGTGCGGGCGAACGAAATGAGGAATGATTGGGCAGGTTACGGGGGAGGCTGGATGAAGGGCAAGTATAAAGAGCCTGACAATTTGAATTGGATTGGACGTGGCGGTGGACGGTACGGATCTGCGGGATGCGACACTGAGCGTGACGCCGGACGGGCAGCTGATGTTGAGCGGGGCGGCGGGCGGAGGGGGGCGGCCCGACACGGCATCGGAGTGTCTCATGGTTTTCGTGGGATGGTTGTGTAACAATAAATAAATAATGAAAAAGCCTGACATTTTATTTGTTAAGTCAAGTACTGGGACGCAGAAGAAGGGCGCAGCGGTGGATCGGGAGGGCCTGGTTCGAAGTTGGCATAATGGCATGCAGGCACGTCGGTGAGGGAGGTTGCGGAGCTGTGGGTCGACTGCGTGCGGAGCGATCTGGGCCGCGATTGAAAAGGTATTGGCTCCCTGGCGATTTCTATGACGCGGGGATTCGGGAATGGGATCCGGCGTTGCCAAGGTCGGGGGCGGGTTTCTATGGTCGCGATTCCGGTCGCCGAGGGCGACTTGGAATGCATGGGCGAATACCGCGTCAAGTTCGAGGTTTTCGAGGGACCGCTGGATCTGCTGCTGTACCTGATCCGCCGGGAGGAGGTGGACATCTACGAGGTCAACCTCACCCGGATTGCAACCGAGTTCATCGAGTACCTGAACCTGATGCGGGAATTCGACCTGGATGTGGCCGGCGAGTTCGTCGTCATGGCGGCCACCTTGATGCTGATCAAGAGCCGCGAGCTGCTCCCGAGGGACCGGCGTCCGGAAGGGCAGAACGCTGAACAGGATGACGTGGAGGATCCGCGGTGGGAACTGATCCGGCAACTGGTCGAATACAAGAAGTTCAAGGACGCCGCGGCCCGACTTCAGGTGCTCGAGATGGAGGCGGAGAACACGTTTCCGCGTCGTCCCGGCGCGATCGAGGTTCCTGACGAGCCCATCTCCCGCCGGGGGGAAGCGACCTTGTTCGATCTGCTGGCTGCGGTGAACGCCGTGCTGCGGCGGTTTGCCAGCCGGGAGGGTGAAGCGCGGGACGTGTTCGAGGACAAGTGGTCGGTAAGCGAGAAGATCGAGGCGCTGCTTGGGGCGGTTCGTGAACGGGGGCGTCTGCGCTTTGGGGAATTGTTCCACGCCACCACGAGCCGGACGGAGGTGGTGGTGACCTTCCTCGCCGTCCTGGAATTGATCCGGCTGCGAATGATCGTGGCGGTCCAGCCGGAGCCCTTCTCCGAGATCGAGATCGAACCGGCTCCGGCTCCCTTGGGCGTGGCCTTGGAGGAATCCGTTGGGCAAGGGGTGACGCAAGGGGCGACAGATGACGTCCGGCATGTCCATGCCGCTGCCCCGGAGACGCCTGCCGAGCCGCCCGCTCCGGCCGGGGGCGACGCGCAGTGGAATTGAGCGTCCTGGAGGCCGATTTCTTCCTCGATGGAAACCCCGTCCCAGCCCGAGTCCGCGCCGCCACCCCTCAAGCGGGTGCTGGAGGCGCTGCTCTTCTCCGCGCAATCCCCGCTGAGTTCCCGCGAACTTCGGGAGTACCTGGTGCAGGCCGCGCAGGACGAGTGCGCTCCGGAGGCGGCGGCGTACCGCAAGGTGAAGGAGGACGAGATTCGCGCGGCGCTGGGGGAATTGGAGGGGGACTACGCCGATGGACGGCACAGCTTTCGCCTGATGTGTGTGGCCGGTTCGTGGCAATTCGCCAGCCTGCCGGAGTATGGAGCGTGGCTTCGGGCCTTGGTGGGGAGGAAGCCGCGACCGCCGCGGCTGAGCGCCCCGGCCCTCGAGACGCTGACGATCGTCGCCTACCGCCAGCCGACGACGCGGGCCGAGATCGAGCAGATCCGCGGGGTGAGCGTCGATGGGGTGATGCAGACGCTTCTTGAGCGGGGCTTGATCGAAGCGGTGGGCCGGGCGGAGGTGGTGGGCCGGCCGATCACCTATGGCACCACCCTGGCGTTCCTCGAGTATTTTGGCATCGAGTCGCTGGACCAGTTGCCCGCTGGCGAGGAATTGCGCCGGTTGCCGGTCACTCGTCCGGAATCCCTGCTGACTGCGGAACCCGGGCTGGCGACGGTTCCGGAGGAGGGCCTGAAGCCGTCATCAGCCCCGGACCCGGCCCCGGTTGGGGAGCCGGCCGTCGGGGCGACGATCTCCGGGGCGGAGGCCGCCGCGACATCAGGGGATTCTGGGGCAGGGGGGCAGGAAGGGACATCCGATCCAGGCCTCACCGAGCCGCCGGGGACGGGTTCCTGACGCGTAGCATGCGGGGGCATGGCGTCCTGAACGGGGCGAAGAATGCCGGCTTGTTGTCGTTCGGGGAGGTCGGCATGGTCCGCGGGTCCATTACGTCCACGCCCATTCCGACCATGAATTCGAGCCGGTGTCGTCGCCTGCAACCGTCCCTTTTCGGGCTTTTTCCGGGAGTCCTGCCGCTGTGGCTTGCCGTGTGCGGCTGGTGTCCGACCGGCCAGGCAGCCTCGGCGCCGCTGACGCTGAGAAACGGGGACCGCATCGCGATTGTCGGGAACGCCCTGCCGGACCGGATGCAGCACACGGGGTATTTGGAGGCCCTGATCCATGCGCGGTTCCCGGAGAGCGAACTGGTGGTGCGCAATCTGGCGGCGGCGGGCGACGAGGTGGTGATCCGGCATCGTTCGGAGAACTTCGGGTCGCCGGAAGACTGGCTGCGGCGGGTGAAGGCGGACGTGGTCTTCGCATTCTTCGGCTACAACGAATCCTTCCGGGGCGAGGAAGGTGTGGAGGCGTTCCGGGCCGACCTGGACCGGTACATTCAGGAGACGACTTCACGGGACTACTCGGGACGCGGCAACGCGCGGCTGGTGCTGTTTTCGCCGATTGCGAACGAACGGCACCGCGACCCCGATGTGCCGGATCCGGAGGCCAGCAATGCGCGACTGCGCCGGTACACCGGGGTGATGGCGGAGGTGGCCCAGGCGCGCGGGGTGCCGTTCATCGACCTGTTCGGGGCGTCGCGAGAGCTTTACGCGGCGGCGGCGGCGCGAGGGGAGTCGCTCACGGTCAACGGCATATTCCTGACGGACGAGGGGGACAGGCTGCTGGCTCCGGTGATGTTCCGGGGGCTGTTTCATGAGAGTCCGCCCACGGGGGATTGGAGCCGGCTACGGGCGGCGGTGAACGAGAAGAACTGGCAGTGGCATCAGCGGTACCGGACGGTGGATGGCTATAACGTGTATGGCGGCCGCTCGGCGTTGGCCTACCGGCCCGGTCAGGGCGGCTTCATTTCGGATCGCAACCCGCCCGAGCCGCACGTTTCGAACTACCGGGTGATGCAGGAGGAGATGGCTCAGCGGGACGTCATGACGGCGAACCGCGAGCGTCGTGTCTGGGCCTTGGCCCGGGGCGGGGATCTGACGGTGGACGATTCGAACCTTCCTCCGGTCACGCGGGTGGAGTCGAACCTGCCAGGTCGGAACCCGGATGGGAGCCATGTGTATCTTGGCGGCGAGGAGGCCCTCGCGAAGATGAAGGTTCACCCGGGCATGAAGGTGAACCTGTTTGCCTGCGAGGCGCAGTTCCCCGAGCTGATCAATCCGGTGCAGATGGCCTGGGACACCCGTGGGCGCCTGTGGGTGGCGGTGTGGCCCAACTACCCCGGACGCCGGCCGGACAACCCGGAGGGCGACAGCCTCCTGATCTTCGAGGACACGAACGGGGACGGCCGCGCGGACAAGATGACGCGGTTCCTTGACGATTTGAACGCGCCGACCGGCTTCCAGTTTTACAGGGACGGCGTGCTGTTGATGCAGGCGCCCGACTTCTGGTTTGTGCGGGACACCAATGGCGACGGGCGGGCGGACTGGAGGGAGCGTGTCTTGATGGGGATGGACTCGGCGGATTCGCACCACACGGCCAATGCGATCTGCCTCGATCCGGGCGGGGCGATGTACCTGAGCGATGGCGTTTTCCACCGGACCCAGGTCGAGACGGCGTGGGGTCCGGTGCGGAACAACGACGGGGCGATCTTTCGGTTCGAGCCGCGGACGGGCCGGTTCGAGACCTACATCTCGTATGGCTTCGCCAACCCGCACGGGCGCGTGTTCGATTACTGGGGCAACGACATCGTCACCGATGCCACGGGCAATGCGAATTACTTCGGTCCGGCGATCAGCGGCTTCCTGGACTATCCGGCCAAGCATCCGGGAATCCGTGAGTTCTGGAATCGTCCCTCCCGGCCCTGCGCGGCCACGGGGATTCTGACCAGCCGGCATTTTCCCGAGGAGTTCCAGGGCAATTTCCTGAACCTGAACGTCATCAGCTTCCTGGGTATCTTCCGCGTCGGCGTTTCGGAGGAGGGCTCGGGGCTGAAGGGCGAGACGCTGGAACATCTGATCGAATCGAGCGACCCGAACTTCCGGCCGATCGACATCGCGACGGGACCGGACGGGGCGATCTACTTTGCCGACTGGCACCAGGCGATCATCGGGCACATGCAGCACCACTTGCGGGACCCGAACCGCGATCATCGTCATGGCCGCATCTACCGGATCACCCATGAGGGGCGACCGCTGATGACACCGCCGAAGATCCACGGTCAGCCGGTGGAGGCCCTGCTCGAGTTGCTGAAGGAACCGGAGAACCAGACCCGCGAACTGGCCAAGATCGAACTCGACCGTCACGACTCGAAGACGGTCACCGCGGCGGCGCGGCGCTGGGCGGCGAATCTCGACCGCAATGACCCGGCCTATGAGCATCACCTGATGGAGGCGCTGTGGGTGCACCAGTGGCACAACACGGTGGATCCTGGCCTGCTCCGGCGGATGTTGCGTTCCCCCGAACCGCGGGCGCGGGCAGCAGCGGGCCGGGTGCTGTGTTACTGGCGGGATCGGGTGCCCGATGCGCTGGCCCTGTTTCGTGCCCTGGCCAACGACGAACATCCGCGGGTGCGCCTCGAGGCGGTGCGGGGGGCCAGCTTCTTTCAGACCGCCGAGGCGGCCGAGATGGCGCTGGAGGTTCTCAGGTATCCCACCGACTACTATCTCGACTACACGCTGCGCGAATCCCTCCGGCAACTCGACCGGTGGTGGCGCCGGGCGATCGCCGAGGGCCAGCCCATCGCCGCGCACAATCCCGCCGGGCTCGAATACCTGATCGGAAGGGTCACCACGACGGAATTGCTGCGTCTGCCGCGGACGCCGGGCGTGCTCGAGGCCATTGTGACGCGCGCCGAAGTTCCGGATGCGGACCGGGCGGCGGCGCTGCTGGAATGGGCCAGCGCCCGCGACACCGGCCGGGTCGCGCTGCTGCTGGGCGCACTGGACGCCCGCAGCGCGTCATCGCCGGCGACGGTTGCGGGGATTGCCCGCCTGTTGCCGCTCCAGTTGCCGGAGGAACTTGCGGCGGTTCGGCCGCGCTTGAAGGAGATGGCCACCTCGTGGCCGGTGGCCGAGGTGCGGGAGGCAGCCTGGGCCTCGTTGGCGCTGGCCGACGACTCGTTCGATCGCGTCTGGTCGGAAGCGTCCGGATCGGCGGGACGATCGGCGGGACGTCTGGCGGACCTGGTGGGGGGCATCCCCTTGATGCTCGATCCGGACTTCAGGACCCGGGCTTACGATCGGGTGGCGCCGCTGTTGGGGGACCTGCCTCCCGAACTGGCCGCGCTGGCGGTGGAACGGCGGACGATGGGGCGCACCGTGCGAATCGAGTTGCCGCGGCGGGGCACACTGACCCTGGCGGAGGTCGAGGTGCTCAGTGACGGCCGCAACATTGCGCCGCAGGGCCGGGCCAGGCAGTCCTCGACGTCCAACAGCGGCGAGGCGTCCCGGGCGATCGACGGACGAATGGACGGGACGTTCGCCAGCGGAACGCAGACCCACACCCAGGAGAACAGTGTGAATCCGTGGTGGGAAGTGGATCTCGGGGGCGAGCATCCCATCGACACGGTCGTGGTGTGGAATCGTACCGAAGGGAATCTGGGGCGGCGCCTGGACGGATTCACATTGAAGGTGCTGGATGGTCAGCGCCGGGAGGTCGTGGTGCTGGAGAACCAGGCGGCGCCCGACCGGTCGGTGCGATTGGCGATCCAGGAAGATCCCGTGGGCGCGCTGCGTCGGGCCGCAATCCGCGCCAGTGTGGGCATGACCGAGAAGTCGGACGCGGTGTTCGGGGCACTGGCGCGATTGGTTGCCCGTGGCGAACTGGTCCCGATGGCAGCGCGGGGCATGCGGTCGTTGCCCCGGGCCTCCTGGCCGCGGGCCGTGGCGGGTGAAACCGCGGTAGCACTGTCGGCGTGGGCACGGACCATTCCGCCCGAGGGCCGGACGGCGTTGGATTATGTCGAGACCATCCAGTTTGCCGAGGATCTGGCCGGGTTTCTGCCAAGGGACCGGGCGGCGCGGGTGCGGCGTGAACTGCGGGATCTCCGGGTATCGGTGTTTGTGGTGCGCGCCGTTCGGGAGCAGATGCGGTTCGACACGCCACGCATTGTGGTCGAGGCGGGGAAGCCGTTCGAACTGATCGTCGAGAACAACGACTTCATGCCTCACAATCTGGTCCTTGTGAAACCGGGAACGCGGGACCGGGTGGGCATGGCGGCGGCCCTGATGCGCCCGGACCAGGTGGACGGGCAGGGACGGGCGTATGTGCCTCCCGGTGACGCCGTCCTGGCCGGCACCCGACTCCTGGAGGCGGGCCAGCGGGAGACGCTCCAGCTGGTCGCTCCCATGGTGGAGGGCGACTACGAATACGTCTGCACCTTTCCCGGACATCACCAGGTGATGTGGGGGTGGTTGATCGTGACCCGGGACGTCGATGCCTATCTGCAGGCTCATCCGGAGGCTCGCGCGGCCGGAACCGGGAGTTCGCACGATCACCACGAGCACTGAGTGCGAACATCGGGTCCCGCACCTCCCGCACAGACTGCCGCCGATGGAATGGGATTGGGGTTGGAGGCTTCGCTCCCCGGTGCCCGGCCCTCCAGCGCCACCGGAGAAGATCCCGCGATCGCAGGATCAGTCCCAGCGGCAGTCGCCCCAGTCCCCCTTGCGGCCGCTCGGCCCGGGTTGCCACCAGAGCCAGCCCCGCTGGGCACCCCGCCCTGCCGTTCCGGCAACAAAAATATTAAGTCAGGCTGTTTGTAGCTGACGCAGTACTCGGCCCGGGTTGCCACCAGAGCCAGCCCCGCTGGGCGCCCCGCCCTGCCGTTCCGGCAACAAAAATATTAAGTCAGGCTATTTGTAGCTGACGCAGTACGTACGGTGGCATCCCCCGGTAAGCTCCCGGAAAGCTCCACGAGTCGGATGGAAATGACCGTACCGCCGGCGGGGCAATAAGAAGAAGGTGGGCTATTCGGGTGAGAACCCATCAATTCAATAACAAAATGCCCGACTCTCTATAGCGAAGCCTGTCGGCGGAGGAGAGCCCTCCCTAGACCTGCTTCTCTCCTCGATCTGCTCCTTGAACCCGCTCGCACCGCGCCCAGGCATCTCGTCGGTGGCGGTTCGAATCCTGAAGCCCCCGGAGATCCGATTCCTCCTCAAGGCGAAGCGTGCGCCAAGGGTGCGCCAAGGATTCGGGCCGGCGACCAGGACCGCTTCCGGGCGTGACAGGAGTGGGCGAACCGCGTATTGGAGGAACTCCGCTGCGTGCAATGGGCGCCTTCACCTACGGTTGCATCGCAGGCCACCTCCGGGCTGGGGTGTGGCCTGGGCGGGCCGTGGCGCGACGGGTTACGGGATGCGGGAGTGCGGGAATGGGCTGGGGTGGGGGTGCGATGAAGTCGGTGCCGACTGCGGCGAACGACGGGAACGGACGGCGGTGGGGCATGTGTCGGGCGTCGCGACTGGCATTGCCGGTGACGATCGGGTACGCGCTGGCGGGGTTCTGCTGGATCCTCTTTTCGGACCGGACGGTGGTGCGATGGTTCCCGGATCCGGACTGGGCATACCGGGTGCAGTTGTGGAAGGGGTGGGCCTTTGTAGCCCTGACGGCGGCGCTGCTGTTCCTGGTGCTGCGGCAGCAGTTCCAAGGCTGGGTTCGCGAGGTGGCGGCGCGCAAGCGGTCGGAGGAGCTGCTGGAGGCCCTGAACCTGGATCTGGAGCAACGGGTGCGCGCGCGGACGGCCGAGTTGGAGCGCAAGAACAAGGAGCTGGAGACCTTCACGTATTCGGTCTCTCACGACTTGAAGGCGCCCTTGCGTGGGATCGACGGGTACAGCCGGCTCATGCTGGAGGAGCATGCGGCGCCGTTGAATGAGGAAGGGAAGCGGTTTCTGGCGAACATCAGCCGGGCGGCCACGCACATGGGGGTGCTGATCGACGATCTCTTGCGGTATTCGCGTCTGGAACGGTCGCCCTGCCAGTCTTCGACCGTCGAGTTGAAACCGCTTGTGGACGGGGTGGTGCAGTCGATGCAGGAGGCGATCCGCACCCGGGGTGCCACCGTGACGCAGCGGGTCCCGGAAATCTCGGTGGAGGCGGATCCTCAGGGATTGAGCATGGCGCTGCGCAACCTGCTGGACAACGCGCTCAAGTTCGCCAGGGACGGCGGGGATTCCATGATCGAGGTCGGGGGCGAGGTGGCGGACGGGCGTGTCCGATTGTGGGTTCGGGACAACGGCATCGGATTCGATCCGAAGTTTGCCGAGCGGATTTTCGGCATCTTTCAGCGGTTGCACCGGGCGGAGGAGTATGCGGGCACGGGGATCGGGCTGGCGATCGTGCGAAAGGCGATGGACAGGATGGGGGGGCGGGCGTGGGCGGAAGGGGCTTTGGGGAAGGGAGCCACTTTTCATTTGGAATTTCCGGCATGAACCGCACGCGACCGATCCTTCTCGTCGAGGACAACCCCATGGATCTCGACCTGACCCTCCGCGCCTTCGGGCGGGGCGAAGCGACCCGGCACATCGAGGTGGCGCGGGACGGGGAGGAGGCCATGGAGTGGGTGGACCGCTGGGAATCCGGGGTGCCCGTTCCATCGGTGATCCTGCTGGATCTGCATTTGCCGAAGGTGGACGGGATGGACGTGCTGCGGCGGATCAAGGCCCATGAGGCGCTGCGCGCGGTGCCGGTGGTGGTGCTGACCACTTCGACCGAGGCCTCGGACATGGCGACGGCCTACCAGTTGGGTGCCAACTCCTTCATCGTGAAGCCGGTGGCCTTCGAGCAGTTCGTCGAAGTGGCAGCCCAGATCGATCGGTACTGGACCCATCTGAACCACTTCGAGCCCGGCCTGCTGCCGTGAGAATCCTGTACGTCGAGGACAACCCGGACGATGCCGAGCTGGCGCGGCATGCGGTGCGGACGGGGGACCCGGCGCATCGATTGGAGGTGGTGCCCACCCTGGCAAGGGCCCGTGCGCGGCTGGCGGAGGCGCGGCCTCCGGACGTCGTTTTGCTGGACATGAGCCTGCCGGACGGCAACGGCATGGAGTTGCTGGGCGAGATTCGGGATCAGCGGTGGCCGATCGCGGTGGTGGTCCTGACCCAATGGGGCGACGAGGCGACTGTGGTGGCGGCGCTGAGATCCGGGGCGGACGACTACCTTTCGAAGCGTGACGGCTGCTGGGCGCTGCTGGTGCCGACGCTGGAGGGTGCGCTGGTCCATTTCCGGAGGGAAGGGGAGCGTCGGGCCTGCACGATTCGCGTGTTGTACGCGGAGCCGGCCGGAGCTGACGCGGAACTGACGCAGCGGCATTTCCAACAGCAGGCGCCGCACATCGAGCTGGAGGTGGTGCCGGACGGCAACGAGGTCTGCGCCCGCCTGGCGTCCGGTGGGGTGGGGACGGAGGGGTGGGATGTGCTGCTGTTGGATTATCAGTTGCCCGGGGACAACGCCATCGAGGTGCTGAAGCGGGTCCGGATCGGCATGGGACTGGACATTCCCGTGGTGGTGGTGACGGGCCAGGGGAGCGAGGAGGTGGCGATCCAGGCGATGCGGCTGGGGGCGTCGGAGTATTTTCGCAAGGAGGCGGGCTACCTCATCCGGTTGCCACATGCGATCGAGCGCGCCCATCACCAGGTCGTCCTGGCGCGGCAGAAGACCGCGCTGGTCGAGAGCGAGGCGCGGTTTCGCGGGGCGTTCGAGTCGTCGAGCATCGGGATCGCGCTGGTGTCGCCCTCCGGGCGCTGGCTGCAGGTGAATCGGGCGTTGTGTTCGATGCTGGGGTACAGCGAGGCGGAATTGCTGGGGAGCACCTTCCAGGAGATCACCTATCCGGAGGATCTGGAGGCCGACCTGGATCTGGTGCGTCAGGTGTTGTCCGGGGCACGGCAGCAGTACCGGATGGAGAAGCGCTATCTTCACAAGGACGGCTCGATCCTCTGGGCGCTGCTGAGCGTGTCGCTGGTGCGGGATGGGAAGGGGCAGCCGCTGTATTTCGTCTCGCAGGTCGAGAACATCACCGAACGGAAGGCGGCGGAGCTGAAGTTGAGGGAGGAGGTGGTGTTTTCGGAGACGCTGCTTTCGAATCTGCCGGCCGTGGTGGGGTTGTTTCGGGAGGATGGCCGGATGTTGCGATGGAACCGCCGGCTGGAGGAGGTGTCCGAATGCGGCCCTGAGGAGATCGCGGGGATGACGGCCATGGACTTCCTGGCCGAACGCGACTGGGACACAGCCCGGGCGCGGATCCGGGAGGCGTTCGTCAAGGGGCATGCCGAGGCCGAGCTGACGGTGCGACGACGCACAGGGGGCGAGGTGCCGTTCCTGTATCGGGCGCACCGGATGGACGTGGACGGACATCCGTGCCTGCTGGTGGTGGGGGTGGATATCAGCGAGAAGAAGCGGCTGGAGGGCCAGATTCTGCAGGCCCAGCGGCTGGAGAGCCTGGGAACGCTGGCGGGGGGGATCGCTCACGATCTGAACAACATGCTGGCCCCGATCCTACTTTCGGTGGATTTGCTGCGGTCCGAGAAGGAGGAGGCGGAGGCGGCGGAATCCTTGCGCACCATTGAGCGGAGCGCCCGGAGGGCTGCCGAGATGGTGCGGCAGGTGCTTTCGTTTGCGCGGGGCATGGAGGGGCAGCGCATCTCGCTCAGCCTGCTGCATGTGCTGCGGGACGTGCAAAGCATGGTCCGGGAGACCATCCCGAAGTGCATCCGTATCGAGCTGCGGGCGTCGGAGGATCTGTGGTGCGTGGTCGCGGATCCCACCCAGTTGCATCAGGTCTTCCTCAATCTTTACGTCAACGCCCGGGACGCCATGCCGCAGGGCGGCACGCTCCGGGTGACGATCGAGAACGTGATGCTGGACGAATTGCAGGCCGGGTTGAGTTCCAACGGGCACCCGGGTCCGCATGTCGTTGCCCGGGTGACGGACACCGGGACGGGCATGCCGCGGGAGGTCCGGGACCGGGTGTTCGATCCCTTCTTCACCACGAAGCCGGTGGGCAAGGGGACGGGACTGGGGTTGTCCACGGCCATGGGGATCGTCCGCAGCCACGGCGGGTGGATCCATCTCGAGAGCGAATTGGGAAAGGGCACGACGTTCCACGTGTATTTTCCGGCAGAACGGAAGGTGTCCACCGTGGAGCCGGAGGAGCCGGTCGGCGAGCTGCCGAGGGGACAGGGCGAGGTGATCCTGGTGGCCGATGACGAGCCGGGGGTGTGCTCGGCGCTGGAACGGACGCTGGTCCGGCACGGGTACGAGGTCCTGGTGGCGGGGGACGGGGCGGATGCCATCGCGCTCTTCGCACAGCATCGGCAACGGATTGCGGTGGTGCTGCTGGACATGCTGATGCCGGTGATGGACGGGACCTCGACGGTGGGTGCGTTGCGGGCGATGGATCCGGAGGTGCGAATCCTGGGTGCGAGCGGACATGTTCCGGCGGAGGGGGCCTGGCCAAAGCACGGGGGGTTGGTGGGTTCGGTGCCCAAGCCATTCACGGCGGCGGAGATCCTGCGGGAGCTCGACCGGATCCTGCGTCGCGGATGATGACTGGGGCGGATTGCGGACGGACGTCAGTGGGCTTCGAGCCACGTCCCGCCAGTGCCCATTTCGACCGCGATGGGAACGTCGCCGGGCAGGGGCAGCGCGGTGCGCATGGCCTCCTCGACCAGGGGACGGACGAGGTCTTCCTCGGCGGGCGCCAGGTCGAACAGGAGTTCATCGTGGATCTGGAGGATCAGGCGGGTGCGGCAGGCACGATCCCGCAGGGCCGCATGAATCCGGCCCATGGCGATCTTGATCATGTCGGCGGCGGTACCCTGGATGGGGGTGTTGATGGCGTTGCGTTCGGCGGCACCTCGGACGGTGGCGTTGGCGGACTGGATGTCGCGGAGGTGACGCCGCCGGCCGGTGAGGGTTTCGACATAGCCGAGTTCCCGGGCGCGGGTGATGGTTTCGTCCATGTAGCCGCGGATGCCCGGGTAGCTGGCGAAGTAGTGAGTAATGATATCGGATGCCTCGCCACGGGGGATGGAGAGGCGCTGGGCCAGGCCGAAGGTCGAGATGCCGTAGGCGATGCCGAAGTTGACCATTTTGGCCCGGCGCCGCATTTCGGTGGTGACCTCTTCCAGGGGCACCGAGAAGACGCGGGCGGCGGTGGCGGCATGGATGTCGGCGCCCTGCCGGAACGCCTCGATCATGGCGGATTCGCGGCTGAGCGCGGCGATGATGCGGAGTTCGATCTGGGAATAGTCCGCCGAGAGCAACCGATGGCCGGCGGCCGGTACGAAGGCGCGGCGGATCTCCTGTCCGCGGTCGGTGCGGATGGGGATGTTCTGCAGGTTGGGGTCGGAGGAGCTGAGGCGCCCGGTGGCGGCGGCCGCCTGATGGAAGGTGGTGTGAATCCGGCCGGTGACCGGATGAATGGCGGTGGGGAGGGCGTCGGCGTAGGTGGATTTGAGCTTGGCGACGGATCGATGATCGAGGAGGCGCCGAACGATGGGGTGTTCGGCGGCGAGGGACTGGAGGGTTTGCTCGTCGGTGGCGAACTGGCCGGTCGGAGTCTTGCGGGGTTTTTCGACGAGGCGGAGCTCATTGAACAGGACCTCCCCGAGCTGGCGGTTGGAGTTCACGTTGAACTCATGACCGGCCAGCCGGTGGATGTCCGCTTCGGCCGAAGCCATTTCGACGGCCAGTGCGCGGCTGAACTCGGCCAGCGCTGCGGCGTCCACGCGGACCCCGGCGAATTCCATGTCCACGAGGGCCGGGAGGACGGGCATTTCAACCTCGAAGAAGACCCTTTCCTGCCCACGATCACGGAGCTGGGGACGGAGACGTTCGGCCAGTTGCCAGGTGACGTCGGCGTCCTCGGCGGCGTACTCCGCGACTTCTTCGACGGGTACGTGGGCGAGCGTTTTTTGGGAGGAACCTTTGGGACCGATGAGACGTTCGATGGGGATGGGGGAGTAGCCGAGGAGGACTTCTGCGAGGTGATCCATCCCGTGCCGGCCGTCGGGCTCGACGAGGATGTGGGCGATCATGGTATCGAAGAGCGGGCCGCGGACTTCGATGCCGTGCCAGCGAAGGACGAGGAGATCGAACTTGAGGTTGTGCCCGATCTTGGTGCGGGTGACGTCGGCCAGGAGAGGGGCGAGTTCCGCCAGTTCGGCGGGGGGAGACGCCGGGTGTTCGGTGGGCGGGGGGGCGTTGACGGGGATGTACCAGGCGTGACCGGCCTTCCAGCTCAGAGAGAGCCCGAGCAGACTGGCCCGGGTCGCGTCCAGGCCGTCTGTTTCGGAGTCGAGGCAGAAGGCGGACACCTCGCGCAGGGCTTCGGCCACGGCGCGACGTTCCGCGGCGGTGCGGGCGATCCGGTACTCGTGGGGCGTGTCCGTGATGGTGCGCCAGGGGGATGGAGACATCGCGACGGTTCCGGTCGCGGCGGCGGGCGGGTCCGATGCCGGAGGCGCGGCGAAGAGGTCGCCCTGGCCGGTGTTCCGGGCCGGGCGACCGGAGGCGCGAGGCGAGGAGAGGCCCGCCTTGAAGTCCGGACCGAACAGGCGCCGGCCGATGGAATGGAATTCGAACTCGAGACAGAGGGCTCGCAGGGCCTCGTCGTCCCGGGTGCCGACGGGCAGGCGGTCGGGGGAAAGGTCCAACGGCGCCCGGGTGTCGATGGTGGCGAGGCGCTTGCTGAGGAGCGCCTGGTCGCGGTGGGTGCGGAGGGACTCGCCCAGTTTGCCCTTCACTTCGGAGGCGTGGTCCAGGACGGCTTCGAGCGTGTCGTACTGGGCGAGGAGCCTGGCCGCCGTCTTTTCGCCGATGCCGGGGACACCGGGAATGTTGTCGCTCGCATCGCCCATGAGTCCGAGCATGTCCACCACCTGCGACACGCGCTGGATGCCCCATCGGGCGCAGATCTCCGCGGGTCCGAAAATCTCGGGATCGGAGCCCTGACGACCGGGTTTCCAGAGGCGCGTGTTCCCGGTTACCAGCTGACCGAAGTCCTTGTCCGGGGTGACCATCCAGCTCTCGAAGCCGAGCGGTTCGGCTTGGCGTACGAGGGTGCCGATGAGGTCGTCGGCCTCGTAGCCATCGAGGATGACCGCGGGAATGCCGAAGGCGTCGATAAGGCGTCGGACATCGGGCAGGGCGTCGCTGAGTTCCTCCGGCATGGCCTCGCGCTGGGCCTTGTAGGCCGGAAACAGCCGGTGCCGTTCGGTGGGAACCGCGGTGTCGAAAGCGACCGCGAGGTGGCTGGGCGATTCCTTCTCCAGCAGATCGAGGAGGGTCAGGGCGAATCCGAACAGGGCTGAGGTGTTGCGTCCCGACGACGTGCGGATGGGACGGGCGGCAAACGCGAAGTGCGCCCTGTACACAAGCGCCATGCCATCGAGGAGGAAGAGCCGTTGCGCCATGCCGGCCAGCCTACCCGGCCGGTTCCCAGATGTCAGGGGGGAGTGGGGGGCGGAAGGCGGGGGATGGGGGCGCGGCGGGGTTGGGATGGCGATTGCGGAGGGTGGGGGGTGTGATAAGGATTGCCGGCCGGGGAGCCACCCATCCCCCGTTTCCGATTCGAACATTCCAATTCTGGTGAGCCTTATGAAGACATTCCTGATAGCGGCAGTGACGGCGCTGGGCCTGGCGGTGTTATCCACCGGCTGCAGCGATGCGACCGAGAGCGACGATGCGGCGGCGTCGTCCGGGACCCCGGCGGCGGGAGGTCCCGCCGGATCGGTGGCGCCGGCGGTGGAATCGCTGAATACCTCGGTGTCCGAGGCGGCCAGGACGGCCGCTGAGGGGGCGTCGAAGGTGGCGGACCAGGCGAAGGCGGGGATTCAGGATGCGGCCCAGCGGGTGGAGCAGGCTGCCGGCGAGGCGGGGGCGGCGGCACAGGCGAAGTTCAACGAATGGATGGGGGAGGTTCGCAAGCTGGTGGACGAGGGGAAGGGAACCGAGGCGCTTCAGAAGCTGCAGTCTTCGATTGGCAACTGGAAGTTGACGCCGGAGCAACAGAAGACGATCGACGATCTGAAGAAGCGGGCGCAGGAGGCGCTCCAGAAATCGGGGTCGCAGATCCAGGATGCGGCCAAGGCGGTCGGCGGATTGCTGCAGCCTCGCACTCCGGAGTGAGGCGGCACATCGCGGCTTCGGCGTCCTCCGGTGGGTTCATGGCGCGGGCGACCCGAACGGGTCGCCCTTTTGCGTTCGCGGATTTCCAGGGGGACGCCGGGTTTCTAGGATGGGTGAATGAAGGCGCGATTGAAGGATCGATGGGTGGTGATCACGGGGGCGTCGAGCGGGTTTGGAGCGGCGGCAGCGAGGGCATTTGGGGAACACGGGGCGCGCCTGATGCTTGGGGCGCGGCGGGAGGATCGGTTGGCGTCCGTGGCCGCGGAGGCGGAGGCGTTGGGATCGCCGGACGCCCGGTGGCACGGGCTCGATGTGGCTTCAACAGCGTCGGTGGAGGTCTTTGCGGCATGGATCCGGAGCGTTGCGCCGTCGGTGCATGTGCTGATCAACAACGCGGGGGGCGCGCACGGCCTGGAGCCCGTGGTGGAGGGGCGCGATGCCGACTGGGAGGCGATGATGCAGTCGAACGTGCTGGGGGTACTGCGGATGGTCCGGGCGGTGCTGCCGTGGATGCCGCGGGATGATGGGGCGACGGTGCTCAACATCGGGTCAATTGCGGCGCGGACGCCGTACGAGAATGGCGCGGCCTATTGTGCGGCCAAGGCGGGGGAATTGGCGATCACGCGGGCGCTGCGGTTGGAGCTGGTGGGGACCGGCATCCGGGTGGCCAGCCTGGATCCGGGGCTGGCGGAGACCGAGTTCTCCAGGGTTCGGTTCAAGGGGGACATCGAGCGGGCGGAGCAGGTGTACCGGGGGACCCGACCTTTGACCGCCGAGGATGTGGCGGAGGCGATGGTGTGGATTGCGGGGCGTCCGGCGCATGTGTGCATCGACGAGATGGTGATCAAGCCGGTGGACCAGGCGGCGATCCATCGTTTGCATCGGCGGGAGGGTAGGAGTGATTAAGCAAGGACTCCGCGGAGTGCTTGGCGTCGGTCGCGCATTGCAACCGATGGCGACCATTCGAAGCAAAAGGTGACGGTCGGCCATCCGGTTCACCCCTGGAGGGGGAAGCGCCTTGAGTTGATGAACTGCGAACGACGATGGGGCCATGGCATATTCTAAGACAGGCTTGTTAAAGCTGACTCCACCCTGCAGCGCGTCAGGCTATTTGCAGTTGACTGATGGACCCGCAGCAAAGGCACCCACCGCAACGCACCGCTATCGGATGGGATTTCAGGGGGTGCCAAGCTGGGGCGGGGCGTCAACAGCTCTTAGCCTGTCCTATTAAATTAAAGAGTGTGGCAGAACACCGGGGCCGATCGGCAGGGTCTATATAGTCAGGCTCGCTAATTATTGACCGGCGACGAAACCATTCCCCGCGGTTGGATGGGATTCTCTTGGGGGGCCGGGCTGGAGGGGGGCGTCAACGGAACGGAAATGCATGTCCGCAATGCTCGCCGGGAAGGGGTCGGGCCGAAGGCGGAGGATCCTGTGCGGGGGGAACAAATCCGATGGCGTGAATCAGGGGGATTCGGGGGTGGCCGGGGCGTTGCGGAGCCAGCGGGGGAGGCGGCGGCTCTCGAAGATTTCGAGGGATCCGTCCGGGGACCGGAGCAGGAGTGCGGCGGCGGCAGGGGTCCGTTCGATCAGGGGCAACCCGTCGGGGCCAAGGACGCTCAGGGTGGTGGCGAGGCTGTCGGCAGTGGTGGCGTCACGGGCGAGGACGATCGCCAGGCTGCGATCGGTGAGGCCGATGCCGGTGCGGGGATCGAGGATATGGGAGTAGCGGTGTCCGTCGATCTCGAGGCGTTGGAAGAGGTCGCCGGAAGTGGCCACGGCGGCGTTGCGGAGCCAGAGAGCGCGAGGAGACGGGGCGGAGGGGTGGTCGGACTGGCCGATTTCGACGCGCCAACCCGGTCGGTCGGGGGGCGGGTCACCGGCGGCGACATCGCCGGCGGCGGCGACGAGGGCGCGGGGGCAGTCCAGATCGCGCAGAACGCGGAGGGCTTCATCGGCGGCGTAACCCTTGGCAATGCCGCCGAAGTCGAGGCGCATGCGTTCGCGGTGGAGGGTGACGGTCCGGGAGCGGGGATCGACGGAGAGGAACTGCCAACCGGAGCGGGTTCTGGCTTCGGCGAGGAGGTGGGGCGGGGGAAGTTCGCGATGCCGACGCGCGCGGCGCCAGAGTTGCACGATGGGACCGACGGTGACGTCGAAGGCGCCGTCACTGGCACGGGCAAGGGATTGGGCGCGGTGGAGGAGATGGGCGAGTTCGGGGCTGACAGGGACGGGTTGACCGACGGGGGCGTTGCGGCCGAGGAGGGTGATTTCGCTGTCGGATTCGTAGTCGCTGAAGATGGCATTGAGGGCTTCGACGCGGGCGAAGGCGGCGTTGGCGGCGGTCTGGGCGTGGGTTTGGTTGGTGGCGTAGAGGACGATGCGGAATGGGACTCCCATTTGGGGACGGGTGAACTCGTATCGTTCCCGGAGGGCATCGGCCTGGGGGGGCAGGCGACGGGGAGCGCAGCCGACGGCGAGGGCGGCGAGGATGAGCAGGCCGGCGGGGAGAAGTCTGGCCATCAGGGGGCGAGGGTGTCCCGCAACTGGGCGACGGTGGCGGTGCCGGTGGTGCCGAGTTGGTGGACGACGATATGGGCGGCGGCCATGGCGAGTTCGAGGGCTTCGCGGAGGGAGGCACCGGAGGCGAGCGCGGCCGTGACGTTGGCGGTGACGGCATCGCCGGCGCCGACGACGTCGATGGGACCGAGAATGGGCAGGGCTGGGATGTGGACGGGGTCGCCTTCGGCGAGGGCGCCGACCGCGCCGCGTTCGGCAAGGGTGACAATGACGGGGCGCTGGCGGGCGCGGGCGAGTTGGCGGGCCTGTTCGAGGATATCGGGGAGGGCAGGCGGGGAGGATTGGTGGAGGAGAGCGGCGAGTTCGGGGGCGTTCATCTTGAAGCCGACGGAAGGCCAGTCGGTGAGACCACGGCGGCTGTCGGCGAGGATGAGCAGGTCGGGCCGATGGGAGGCGAGGTGGGCGAGGGTGTCGCGGACGCGACGGGTGACGACGCCGGTATCGGGTTGGTCCACTTGTTCGAGGGTGATGACGGCATGGGCGGAACTGGCGACCACCTGGAGGGAGCCGATGAGCTGGTCTTCGAGGGCCTGGGGGGTGGGATCCCAGTTCTTGCTGTCGAGGCGGCTGAGTTCTTCGGGGGGGCGGTTGGGATGGAGGACGAGGGGTTTGCAGTAGGTGAAGGTGCGGCGTTCGGAGGTGGGTCGGAAGTGGTCAAGGCGGACGTGCGGCATGCGTCCGAGGGCGCGCCGGAGTTCGTATCCTTCGCCGTCGTCGCCGTAGAAGCCGATGGCATCGATGCGGCCGATGCCGAGGGCGACGAGGTTGTTGAGGATGGTGCCGGCGCCGCCGGGCTGGCTGCGGACGCGGACGACGTTATGGACGGGGAGGCCGGTTTCGATGGAGGTTTCGGTGCGGCCGGGGTCGATTTCGAGGTAGCGGTCGAGGCAGTAATCGCCGAGGAGACCGAGGTGGAGGAGGGGATAGCGCGCGGTGATCTCCGCGAAACGCGCAGGCGACATGGGGGGATTGAACACGGCCGGGCCCGGGGAGGCGAGCGCGGGGGGGGGGCTATTCGATCATGCCCTGTTTGCGGAGCATGGCCTCCATGGCGCGGTCCATCATCAGGTCGGCGAGTTGGGCGGTGGCTTCGTCGAGGGCCTGATTGGCGGCCTTGAGGCGGGGGGTGTCGCCGGTGCGTGTCCTGGGGCTCTCGGTTTCGAGGGCGGCCTCGACGGTCTGGAGGGCCTGTTCAACGCGGTGGCGGTAGGCGGGATCCAGTTCGGGTCCGTGTTCGGAGAGGCCTTTGCGGGTGGCGGTGAGGGTTTCTCCGGCCCGGAGTTTGGCTTCGATCCACTGGCGGGCTTTGAGGTCGTCGAAGGCATGTTCGACGGATTCCTCGATCATCTTCTGGACGTCGGCGTCGCTGACATCGACGGCGGACTTCATCTGGACGACGGTCTGGTGGCCGGTTTGGAGGTCGCGGGCGAGGACATGGAGGATGCCATTGGCATCGATTTCGAACTGGACGCCGACGCGGGGGACGCCTTTGGGGGCGGCGGCGAATTCGAGTTCGAAGCGGCCGAGGCTCCAGTTGTCGCGGGCGCGTTCCCGTTCTCCCTGGAGGACATGGATGAGCATGGAGCGCTGGTGGTCCACGGCGGTGGTGAAGACCTCGCCGGCCTTGACGGGGATGGTGGTGTTGCGGGGGATGATGACGTTCATCAGGCCGCCGAAGGTTTCCAGGCCGAGGGAGAGCGGGGTGACGTCGAGGAGGAGGAGGTGGGAGAGTCCTCCAGCGAGGATTTCCGCCTGGATCGCGGCGCCGAGGGCGACGGCTTCGTCGGGATTGACGGCGGTGTTCAGGAGCGGGCCATCCGGGCGGTGGGGGTCGGTACCGAGGCGGACATCGCCACGGGTTTCCTCGAACTCGGCGCAGCCGAACCATTCGGCCACGAGTTGGCGGACGAGGGGCATGCGGGTTTGACCGCCGACAAGGATGACCTGATGAAGGTCCCTGGCCTCGAGTTTGGCATCGGCGAGGGCGCGGAGGCAGTGTGCGCGGGTGCGGAGGAGGATGTCGCGGGTAAGGGCTTCAAGTTCGGCACGGGTGAGCCGCCATTGGAAGCTGAAGGTCGGGGTGAGAAAGGGCAGGGCGATCTCCGTCGCGGCTTCCGAACTCAGGCGGATCTTCGCGGCTTCTGCGGCTTCGCGAAGGCGGGAGAGGGCTTGCAGCCCGTGGGGGGTGTGGGCGGGGGGTGTGGCACCAGGGGCGGCCGGGGCGTCGGCGGGGGTGCGACGGAGGTCGGGACCGCCCGCCTCATGGATGCGGGTGGCGAGGAACTCGGTCAGGCGGGCGTCGAGGTCGTCGCCCCCGAGGCGGGTATTGCCGTGGGTGGCGAGAACCTGAAACACGCCCTGGCGGAGTTCGAGGATGGAGAGGTCGAAAGTCCCACCGCCGAGGTCGAACACGGCGACCTTGGCATGGTCGCGGAGGCGGTTGAGCCCATAGGCGAGAGCGGCGGCCGTGGGTTCATTGAGGATGCGTTCAACGGTGAACCCGGCGAGTTCGCCGGCCTTCTTGGTGGCCTGACGTTGGGCGTCGTTGAAGTAGGCGGGGACGGTGATGACGGCGCGATCGACGGGGGTGCCGAGGGTTTGTTCGGCGTCGGACTTCAGTTTGCGAAGGATTTCCGCGGAGATTTCCTCGGGGGTCCAGGGCCGGCCATGAAGGTTGAAGGAGACCGGGCCGGCGCCGGTGCCGTGGACGGGGTAGGTGACCACCATCTCCTCGCGGGGGATGTCGCCGCCGCGCCGGCCCATGAAGCGTTTGACCGAGTACACGGTCTCGGCCGGGTGGAGGGCTCGGAGGCGACTGGCGGGATGTCCGACGATGGGGGAGGCGTCGGGGCTGCCGACGTGGACGACGGACGGGGTCAGGCGCTGGCCATGGGCATCGGCGATGACGTACGGGATGCCGGAGTCAACAATGGCAACCAGGGAATTGGTGGTCCCGAGGTCGATGCCTACGATTTTGCTCATTCCGGCCGGCGGATACACCGACGGTCACTCGGGCCGAAGGTCAAATGGGCTGACGCTCACTTGGGGTTGTCGGCGGATCCCATCTGCAGCCCGTCGAACGGATTGTTACTAAAGGTCGGCTCGGGGGCGGCGTCCTGGGACGCTGCGCCACGACGAACGGGGACCGCGTCGGAGCGGGCGGGCGCAGGGTTTGGGGGGGCAGGGTTGTCGGCGGATTTCCCGGCGTCCTCGCTCTGCGTTTCGGCGGTTGCGGGAGAGCTTCCCTTGGGATGGGGAGCGCGGCGGTTGCGGGGCAGGGGGCTGACCATGACATTCACCGAGCGGCCGGTGAGCTTGGGTTCAAAGTCGGGGTGTCCCCAAGGGGCGACCTCGGCGATGAAGCGGCGGATGGTCTTGAAACCGAACTCGGTATGGGCCATTTCGCGTCCCCGGAAGCGGAGGGAGGCCTTGACCTTCATGTCCTCGCAGAGGAATTCGATGGCGTGGTCGAGTTTGGTTTGGAAGTCGTGGGGATCGATGGTGGCACTGAGCTGGATCTCCTTGACCTTGCTCGCGTGTTGATGTTTCCGGTTCTCCTTCTGGCGCTTCTCCTGCTCGTACTTGTACTTCCCGAAGTCCACCATGCGGCAGACCGGCGGGGTGGCATTGGGGGCGACCTCGACCAGATCGACGCCGCGGGCGCGGGCCTGGGTGAGGGCTTCGGAGAGGGGGATGACGCCAAGTTGCTGGCCGTTGTCTCCGATGACGCGCACCTCCCTCGCGCGGATCTTGCCATTAATACGAACCGCGGGCTCCCGCGGGGTGTAACGGGACGGGAACGGGCGACTCAAGCAACCCTCACTTGTTGAAGAGACATCGCGCTAGGAAGAGGCGACTCCACTGATATTTCCATGCAATTGAGGCACAACCGGCGCCTGTATAAGACTCCGGTATCGAGGGTGCAAGTGTGTTTTTCGACGCCCGGTGGCAATCGGCACGAAATCACTTTCCGCTCGCGAGCGGTTGGGCGCCTTGGGAGGGTGGCAGCCCATGAAGTACATCTTCGTGACGGGCGGCGTCGTCAGTTCCCTGGGCAAGGGACTGACGGCTGCGGCCCTGGGGACGCTGCTCGAGCATCGGGGACTGAAGGTCGCACTTCAGAAGTTCGATCCCTACTTGAACGTGGACCCCGGCACCATGAGCCCGTACCAGCACGGCGAAGTGTACGTTCTCGATGACGGTGCCGAAACCGACCTGGACCTGGGGCACTACGAGCGGTTCACCCACACCAAGCTGACCCGCCTGAACAACCTGACGAGCGGACAGGTGTACCAGACGGTCCTGAACAACGAGCGAGAGGGGCGGTACCTCGGGAAGACCGTGCAGGTCATCCCCCACGTCACCGACGAAATCCAGAAGCGCATCTACCTCATTGGCAGCATCACCAAGGCGGACGTCCTCATCACCGAAATCGGGGGGACCACCGGGGATATCGAGGGTCTCCCCTTCCTCGAGGCGATCCGCGAATTCGCCCAGGATGTCGGGCCCCACAACGCGATCTTCATCCACGTCACCTACGTTCCCTTCATCAAGGCCGCCGGGGAGCTCAAGACCAAACCCACCCAGCAGTCCGTCGCCAAACTGCGCGAGATCGGCATCGCCCCCCACATCATCGCGTGCCGCTGCGAGTATCCCCTCGAGAAGGATGTCCGGCAGAAGATCGCCCTGTTCTGCAATGTCCCGTATGAAGCCGTCATCGAGGCCAAGGACGTGGACCATTCCATCTACGAGATGCCCCTCCGCCTGCAGCGGGAGCGCCTCGACGATCAGGTGTGCCGCCTGCTGCAGCTCGATGTCCCCCAGCCCGACATGCGGCACTGGCAGGAGATCATCCGCAAGCTCATCGCTCCCGCCCACCGCGTCCGCATTGCCGTCGTGGGCAAGTACCTCGAACTGCATGATGCCTACAAGTCCGTGTTCGAGGCGGTCATCCACGGCGGCATTGCCAACGACTGCGGCGTGCACATCGACAAGGTGGACGCCGAACAGATCGAGCGGGACGGTGCCGAGCGCGTGCTCAAAGGCGCGGGGGGCATCCTGGTCCCGGGCGGGTTCGGGGAACGCGGGATTGAAGGCAAGATCATGGCGGCGCGCTTCGCCCGCGAGAACCGGGTGCCGTATCTTGGCCTGTGCCTCGGCATGCAGATCGCCAGCATCGAGTTTGGGCGCCATGTGATCGGACTGGCGGATGCCCACTCGACCGAGTTCAAGGCCGATACGCCCCATCCGGTGATCGATCTCCAGGACGACCAGCGCGGCCTGCGCCGCCTGGGCGGCACCATGCGTCTCGGTGCCCAGCCGTGCCAGCTCGTTCCGGGCACCCGGATCCAGCGGCTCTACGACGCCGTCGTCGTCCAGGAACGTCACCGGCACCGCTACGAGTTCAACAACGCGTATCGCGAGCGGTTCGAGGAGCAGGGTTTTGTCTTCGCGGGGACGACCCCGGACGGGCGTCTTGTCGAATGCATCGAACTCAAGGACCACCCGTTTTACTGCGCCGTGCAGTTCCATCCGGAGTTTCAGAGCAAGCCGGACGCGCCGCACCCGCTATTCCGTGGCTTCATCGCGGCCGTCCACGAACATCTCCACCACAAACCCATCTGATCCGCAGCGGCAGGGCCCGCCTCCATGACCTACCGCGAGGCACTCGAGTACCTTTACGGTCTCCAGCGGTTCGGCTTGCGGCTGGGGCTCGACGTGCCCCGCCGCCTGGCCGGGGCCTTCGGGTGCCCCCAGGACGGTCTGAAGTTCCTCCATGTTGCCGGCACCAACGGGAAGGGCTCGACCTGCGCCTTTCTTGAAAGCGCCTGCCGTGCCTCCGGGCGCCGGGTCGGATTGTTCACGTCGCCCCACCTCGTGAGCTTCCGGGAACGCATCCAGATCGATCGTCAGCCGATTCCCGAGGACGCGGTGGCCCGGTGGGTCCGGCAACTCCGTCTCGTCACCGACACCTTCCCAACGGATCAGCACCCGACCTTTTTCGAGGTCGTCACCGTCCTCGCCCTGCTGTGGTTCCGGGAACAGGGCTGCGACCTGGTGGTCTGGGAGACCGGCATGGGCGGACGCCTCGACGCCACGAACATTGTCTCGCCCCTAGCCACCCTCGTCACCCCGATCGGATGGGACCACCAGCAATGGCTGGGCAACACGCTTGCCGCCATCGCCGGCGAGAAGGCCGGCATTTTCAAGCCCGGCGTCCCGGCGTTGACCACTGCCCTTGAACCGGAGGCCCTCGACGTCCTCCATGCGACCGCCACGGCCTGCCATGCGCCCTGGCGCCATGTCCGTCCCGGGGACCCGGAAACGGTCTGGCTGCACGATGTCCACCTCCCCCTCCCGGGCCCCCACCAGGAACTCAATGCCGCCCTTGCTGTCGCCGCCGTCCGCACGCTCAAGCCCATCCTGCCCATCACCGATTCCGACCTTCGCCGCGGCCTGGAGTCCACCCACTGGCCCGGCCGCTTCGAAGTTTATTCGGAGAACGGCCGGGTCCGGGTCCTTGACGGCGCCCATAATCCACCGGCCTTCGAGGCCCTGGCCGACACCCTTGACCTGCAATTCCCCGGCCAATCCTATTCCCTTGTGCTCGGCATGCTGGCCGACAAGGACCCGGTCGCGGCGGTTGCCCGCCTCGTGCCCGGAGCGCGGCGCACCGTGGTTGTCCCCGTACGCACCCCGCGCTCGATCGCGCCCGAAGTCCTCGCCCGCCATTGTGCCGACGTTCCAGGTGGCGCGGGACCGGTCGCCTGCGCCTCAAGTCTGGCGGAAGCGCTGGCTCTGCTGGCGAACGAGGACCTGGTCGTCATCACCGGGTCGCTCTACCTCGTGGGGGAGGCCATGGAACTTCGCCTGGGAACGACCGATTCCGAACGCGGCCTCAATGATTGGAGTCCAAGCCGCTGAACAGGCGTGTGGGCGGGTCGCGGACTTCTACCAGCCTCCTGAAGCCGCGGTTGCTGTCTCACGCCTGTTCGCTCATTTTCGCCAGCGATGACGGCCGGAAGCTTCCGCTCTCGCGACACCGACCCGCACTTGCAGCGGATGGTCGGTGCCCTGGTCATCTCGCTCCTCGCGCATCTGGCTTTCTTTGGGGTCTTCCAGCTCGGCAACCAGTTGCAGTGGTGGCAGTCCAGCCCTTTTGCGACCGCCCGTCAGGCCCGCCTCGCCGAGCAGCAGCAGGAGGCCGCCGAACAACGCCGCGCCCGGCAACAACCCCTGATCTTCGTTCAAGTTGCCCTTCCCACCGAGGAGACCCCAGACGAGACCCCTTTCTACTCCTCCGCCTCGAGCCGCGCCGCCAATCCCGAACCGGGAGAAGCCGATCAACCCCGCCTGGACGGCTCCCAGGACCGAATTCCACGCACCGAAAGCGCTCCCCACGCCTTCACCGGTCCCGCCTCGCCTCCCCCCCAACCCGAAGGCACCCCGGCGGCCGATTTCGATCCCATTCCCGAGCCCGCGGTTCCGGAGATCGCCATTCCCAACCCGGCACCCCCACCTGAGATTCCACACCCCCCCGACACCGCCATCGACACGGAACGTCATCCCCCTGCCGGCGACCTCGCCCTGGTCCGGCCCGATGTCCGGCCGGCCCGTGAACCGGACCCGCCTTCTCCCGAACCCACGACGCCCGCGTCCGACCCGACGCCGACCCAGCCCGCCCCCAGCCTTGCGCCGGCGCCCGTGGATCCCGTGCCCACTCCGCGTCCACGCCCCCGCACCGTCGTCGAAGCCAAGGTCCGCCAGCAGGTGCTGGCCGGCGAACGCATGCGCCAGGAGGGGGGCGTCCGACGAACGGGCCCCATGTCCCTTGAAGTGCGGGGCACCGGATTCGGAGCCTACGACGAGGCCCTTGTTGCCGCCGTCCAGAATCGCTGGTTCGCCCTCCTCCACGAACGCCGATTCGCCGGTGGGGCCACCGGCCATGTCGTCGTCCGGTTCCGTCTCTACGACGACGGGTCCGTCCGGATCGTCGAGGCCACCGAGGCCACGGTGGACGCGATCCTGCAGACCCTTTGCGTCCGGGCCATCCGCGACCCGGCCCCATACGCCGAATGGCCCAGCGACATGCGCCGCATGATCGGCAGCAATTCCCGGGAGATCCGCTTCACGTTTTATTACCACTGACCCCCGGCACGCCAAGGAATGGGCGGCTTTCATCCATATCCGGTTGGATGGGAGTCCGCCCCGGGCGGAGCGTGACGGGTCATGGCTGGTCCCGAATGCACCCGCCTCCGCGTGCCCGCCTGGTCACCCTGGGCCGCCGCCGCACTGGCCGTCCTGATCTGGCTCGGCTGGTGGTTTGCGCCGCTTCGGACCCACATCGTGTTGCGCGTGCCGGGAAGCGACCGTCTCGAACCGTCGGCCACCACGGGAATCGAGGAGTCCATCGACGTTTTCCAGGAAGGCCGCCTGGAAACCGGGCCCGGCCGCCCCGCCGATCTGCCGGGCTCCTGGCCCGGCTTTCGCGGTGCGCGCGGCGACGGCGTCCAGCATGATCCGGCCCGGTTGGCCCGCGAATGGCCCGCCGGCCGGCCCCTTGAACGTTGGGCCATCGAGGTTGGTGAAGGCTTCGCGGGGCCGGCCATCGATCGTGGACGCATTTTCCTGATGGATTACGACCGTGCCAACCAGCGCGACGCGCTCCGCTGCATCTCCCTGGCCGACGGTTCCGAGATCTGGCGGTACTCGTACCCGGTGGCCATCAAACGCAATCATGGCCTGACCCGCACCGTCCCTTCCGTGGCCGGTGACCGCGTCATCGCCATGGGCCCCCGATGTCATGTGGTCGCCGTCGAGACCGACACCGGCGCCTTCCGCTGGGGACTCGACCTGGTGCGGGACTTTGGCACCACCGTTCCTCCGTGGTACACCGGGCAATGCCCGCTGGTGGACGGCGACCGCGTGATCCTTGCTCCGGGCGGTCCGGACGCACTGCTCATGGCCGTGCATCGTTCGACCGGCGACATCCTTTGGCGCACGCCGAATCCCCACGACTGGAAGATGACCCATTCCTCGGTTGTTCCCTTCGTCCTCGAGGGGCGCCGTTTCTACCTTTACTGCGCCAGCGGGGGTGTGGTGGCCGCCGACGCCGACACCGGTTCCATCGCCTGGGAAACCGGTTCGTGGCGGATCAACATCGCCACGGTCCCCTCCCCGGTCATCGCGGACGACGCCCAGGTGTTTCTGACTGGCGGGTACAATGCCGGCAGTCTGATGCTGGCGTTCACCCTCGAAGCGGGGCGCCTGGAGGCCAGGGAAGTGTTCCGCCTCGACGCGCGCACTTTTGGAGCCACCCAGCACACCCCGATCTGGTACCGGGGCCACCTGTACGGCATCCGGGCTGACGGACGGCTCGTTTGTCTCGACCGCCAGGGAGCCGTCGTCTGGGAAAGCGGGCCGGGCGCCAACTTCGGATTGGGACCGCTGATCATTGCGGACGGACTGATCCTCGCCCTGAATGACAGCGCCCAGTTGACGATCGCCGAGGCCGTCCCGACCGCTTACCGCCCGCTCGCCTCGGCCTCGCTGATGGATGGCCATGAGGCGTGGGCTCCGCTGGCGCTTGCCGGCAGTCATCTGCTGGCCCGCGACCTGACCCGCATGGTCTGCCTGCAGATTGGTGCGAGTCCCTGACTTCCGCCGACCTGACTGGCCCGGGGAGGTCTGCGTGCTTGTCAGATGCGCGTCATTTCCCCACCTTCCGGCATCCTCCCATTCACGACAGGGATCCCTGCCCATGAACCCGCCACCTCGCCTCTGCCGTCCCGGACGCGGCGCCTTCACCCTGATCGAACTCCTGGTGGTCATCGCCATCATCGCGATCCTCGCCAGCATGCTGCTGCCGGCCCTTGCGCGTGCGAAGTCCAAGGCCACCCAGACCAAGTGCCTCAACAACCAGAAGCAGATTGGTCTCGCCTTCCTGATGTACGCGGACGACCACCTTGATTTCTTTCCCCAGCAGCCGGACTGGCACGCTGCCGGAGGCACCAACGGCACCTACTCCCGCTTTGTGGCCGCCACCAACCGGCCCCTCAACCGCTACACCCAGGCCTACGAACTCTTCGCCTGCCCCAACGACAAGGGCGACCACCTCAATTCAACCCCCGTCAACAGTTGCTACCGTGTGTACGGGAACAGCTACCTGCCCCAGTGGCAGCACGATTCCTTCCGGGTGCGGCATGTTCTCGGCGACATCAACGCCGCTCGCGGTTCGTACGAGAACCTGCCCATGAAGACCTCCGAGCTTGGGCCTGGCCCCAGCCACAAGATCATGCAGGGCGACTGGCCGTGGCACGGCAACCGAGGCAACGTCTCGCCCAAGAGCATCTGGCACAACTACAAGGGTCGCAGCCGGTTCAACATGCTCTTCGCCGATGGTCACGTGGAGTTTTACCAGTTTCCCGACGCTGCCCAGATGCAGCAGTGGATCTTCAGTCCCCCTCCGAACCCCTCCTGGAAGTGGTGGTGATTCCTGGGTGATTTCCAGCCTCCTCGAGCACCGGCGCTGCCTCCTCGATGCGGCGCGGCCCGTGTTGAGGATTCCGCTGACGGGGGGACGATGCGCTGCCGCTGGAGACAGGCGGCTTTTCAGATGGACGGTGCGATGGAGGTGGTGCGCGGAAGGACCGGGCTCGCGGCGCCTTGGGGAACGGTTCTAGGCTGGCGGGCATGACGTTGCTGTTTGTCGGGGATGTGGTGGGGGCGCCGGGGCGGAAGGCCTTGCGGGTGTTGCTGCCGAGGATCCGGTCGCAATGCGGTGTGGACATGGTGGTGGCGAACGGCGAGAACGCGGCCGGGGGGGCGGGGATCACCCTGGAGACGGCGGCGGAAATCTATGCGGCGGGCGTCGATGTGATCACCACGGGCGACCATCTGTGGGACCAGAAGGAGGTGAACGAGCTGCTGTTGAAGGAGTCGCGTTTTCTGCGGCCGATCAATTACCCGGCCGGCACGCTGGGGCAGGGGAGCACGGTCTGGCAGCGGGAAGGGCTTCCGGCGGTCGGGGTTCTCAACGCGCAGGGGCGGAGTTTCATGGCGCCGCTCGAGAATCCGTTCGAGGTGGTCCCGGCGGAAGTGGAGAAGGTGCGTCGGCTGACACCGATCATCCTGCTCGACATGCACGCGGAGGCGACATCGGAAAAGATTGCCATGGCGCGGATGCTCGACGGTCAGGTGAGCGCGGTGGTGGGGACCCACACCCATGTGCAGACGGCGGACGAACAGATCTTCCCCGGGGGCACGGCGTTTCTTTGCGACGCCGGGTTTACGGGGCCGCACGAAAGCGTGTTGGGGCGCGAGATTGAGCCGGTCGTGCGGCGATTCCGCACCTGCACGCCCCAGCGGTTCGCGGTGGCGAGGGGGCGGGTGCTGCTCCAGGGGGTGCTGATCCGGATCGATCCCGAGACGGGCCGTGCGCGGGGCATCCAGCGGGTCTCCGAGGCGCTTCCCGAGGGGGGTAACTGAGGAAGCACCATGCCGAAACGCGCGCGCAGCCAGTGGGATTTTGGGGAGCTGTTTCCAACGTCGGCGACCCGCCGGGTCTTTTCCGTTGCCGAGGTGACCGCACGGATCAAGGAGGTGCTGGAGCGGCAGGTGGGCGAGGTCTGGGTCTCCGGGGAAGTGTCGAACCTGCGACTCCAGGCGTCGGGGCACGCTTATTTCACACTCAAGGACGCCAGCGCCCAGTTGAGTTGCGTGTTGTTTCGTGGGACGGCGGTGGAGGATCGGGGGGTGTTGCGGGACGGCCAGCGGCTGGTAGTGCGGGGCGAGGTGTCGGTGTACGAGCCGCGGGGCCAGTACCAGTTGATCGTGCGGGAGTTGGAGGCGCAGGGACAGGGGGCGTTGCAGGCGGCCTTCGAGCGGCTGAAGAGGAAGCTCGAGGAGGAGGGGCTGTTTGCCCCCGCGCGGAAACGGCCGATCCCGCGTTACCCGAGGCGGGTCGGCCTGGTCACATCGCCGACCGGGGCGGCGCTGCAGGACGTCCTCCATGTGATGGAACGGCGTTACGCGGGCATCGAGTTGGTGTTGGCGGGTTGCCGGGTGCAGGGGGCAGGTGCGGAACAGGAGATTGCCGGGGCGCTGCAGGCGCTGGGCGGCTGGTCCGCCGCACGGCCGGACGGGGAGGGGTTGGATGCCATTCTGGTGACGCGGGGAGGCGGCAGTCTGGAGGACCTTTGGGCCTTCAACGAGGAGGTGGTGGCCCGGGCCATTGCAGCCTCGCCCATCCCGGTGGTGTCGGCGGTGGGACACGAGATCGACTTCACCATCGCGGATTTTGTAGCCGATCTGCGGGCGGCCACACCCAGCGCGGCGGCGGAGTTGCTGACGGCGGGATATGTCGAGGCAGGGGATCGCGTGCGACGTCAGGGTCGGCGACTTCAGCGGCTGGCCGAGACGGCCTGGGAGCGGGTGGCGGAACGATTTGAGAGGCTCGCGCGGCGGCTTCAGCGGTCGCATCCGCGCCGGCGCCTGCAGGAGCGCATGCAGCGGCTGGACGAGGCGCAGTCGGCATTGACTCGCCGGGTTCGGGAGACCTTGCGGCATTGGGCGATGCAGTGGCGGCAACTGGACCGCCGGTTGTCGGTGAACCGGCCAACCCGTCGGCTCGATGCAGCGCGCGAACGGTGCCGGGGACACGCCGCCGCCTTGCGGGCCGCCATCGCCGGGGCGCTGCGGGAGCGGCGCGAGCGGTTGGCCCGGCTTGCGTTGCGGCTGGAATTGCTGTCGCCGGAGCGGGTGTTGAAGCGCGGCTACTCGATTACGGTGGAAGCTGGCTCGGGACGCGTTGTTCGGCAGGCCATCGAGGTGGAGCCCGGGACGTTGCTGCGAACACGGCTCGCGCAGGGTGAGGTTAGAAGTGTGGTGACCGCTGCGCCATCGACGGAATGACTGCGTTGAGAATCTGATTCCCATGGAATCCAACCGCGGAAGCCGCTAGACGACGGCGAGGCGGGTCAACAACAAATCGACAAAGGGACAGGCTGCCAAGACAGGGCGTCAACAATACAATGTCAGTCCCACTATAAGCGGGGCAACAAGCGGGATTTGACCCTGGGGGGACGGGTCTCTTATGCACTCTGGCGCATGAGCGATCGCTTTACCGGTCTCGTGGAATTGGCGCCGCATTTTCGTCCCCGGCCGGGGATACGGCACGTGGTGTTCGATTTCGACGGCACGCTGTCGCTGATCCGGGAGGGATGGCCGGACGTGATGATCCCGATGTTTGTCGAGGCACTTCCCTCGTTCCCCGGGGAAACGGAGGAGGAGCGGCGGCGGTTGGTGACGGATGACATCATGGGTCTGACCGGGAAGCAGACCATCTACCAGATGATCCGCCTGGCTGAGCGGATTCGGGAGCGCGGGGGCACCCCTGAGGAACCGATCGAGTACAAGCGGGAGTACCTGCGACGCCTGGACTGCCGGATCGCGGACCGGGTGTCGGGGTTGCGGGAGGGCCGGTTTCAGCCGGACGACTGGCTGGTGCTGGGATCGCGACGGTTGCTGGACACGCTGCGGGATCGTGGGATGAGGCTGTATCTGGCGAGTGGAACGGACGACATCTATGTGAAACAGGAGGCCGCCCTGCTGGGGTTGGGGCCGTACTTTGGCGAACACATCCACGGGGCCCTCGACGACTTCAAGAGCTTCTCGAAGAAGATGGTCATCGAACGGATTCTCAGGGACAACCGGATCGATGGGGAGGCGTTGCTGGCGATCGGCGACGGGTACGTGGAGATCCAGGACGCCAAGGAGGCCGGGGGACTGGCCATTGCGGTGGCCAGCGACGAGGCCAACAACGGGTCGGGGCGGTTCGATGAATGGAAGCGCAGGCGTCTGTTGGGTGTGGGGGCCGACGTGGTGGTGCCGGATTACCGGGACGCCGAGGCGCTGATCGATCTGGTGCTGGCCGGCGGCTGAGAGGCGGGCCTGCCGGAATCCCGGCAGCCCGGTGGGTTGGTGGGCGGTTTGCGTTGAAGCGGCGCGGCAATACCCGCCGGTGCGATTTTTTCACACATCTCTGTTGACACCCAGGCACTCACTTTCTATACCGGATCTGCACTAAGGAGGTGCCGTTGGTTCCTGTCGTTCGGGGTGAGTCACAGACACAGACAGTGGGGAAGTGTCGCCGCGTGGGGTTGGGTCTCGACTTGTTCCGGATCGTTCCCGCACGGAGTCTCGCCGTGGGCGGAGGGCGGTACTTCCTGCATCAGGTGCGCAAATCGGAAAAACCAAGGAGGTTCGTATGAATGCACTGAAGCGTATCGTTGGTAAGACGGTGCTGATCGCCGTGGCCACAGTGGGGATTACCGCGGCCCTGGCGGCGACGTCGTCGGGGTCGGGGGACTGTCCGAGCGGACAGTATGTGTGTGCCAAGAAATCCACGTGGTTTTACACTAAGTTGACCTGCTGTGTGGTGGGGCAGAACTGTTGTCCGGCCATTGTCTGCGTCGACGTGGGGGCGACTCGGGCGCGACGGATCAGTGAGTCGTGCATGCAGCCGGGGACGCCCTGTCCGTCATGTTGACGGCTTGATCAGACCAGCCGGCGGGGGGAAGCCCCCGCCGGTCCTTTTCCGGCGGACCGGCGGCCGGGGATGTGTGGGAAAGGACGGAGGTGCCGGCGTTTCAAGGCAGAAGCAATCAGGAGGAAAGCTATGAGTTCTGAGGCAATGAAGGGCCGGATGGTTCGGGCGGTCACCTGGGTGGTGCTGGGTGCGCTGGCGCTCGGGTTGATATTCATTTCGGCGGTTCGGATGGCGCAGCGGCGTGTGGCATCGAATGAAATGGAACGGAAGCAGGAGGCTAAGAGGGAGGAATGGGCGGGCCAGGAATTGATCCCGATCGGTGAGTATGAGCAGGTCTGCGCCGAATTGCGGGCGGGTGATTCAATGCGGGGACTGGACGGCGGAGAGGAGCGGGTGGAGGCGCTGGTTCGTGCGCTTGGGAGTATCCTGGTTGCGTATTCACAAGGGGACGTGGATCACTATCAACGATTCCGCTTCCCGATCGAGCCTACCCTGGCGAACTCGGGCTGGGACCCGGATGGGATGGCGTTTTATGGACTGCTGGCGGAGGAACTGAAGATCGACTTCGAAGGGATGTCGTACGCGGTGTCGAATCGGACGTTGATGGTTTCCGTGTTTCGGAATGCCGACCGGATCACGCGGGCGGCGCCGGGGGCGTTGGGGACGCGCATCCTGACTTCCTATTCGCCAAGGACTCTCCGGGCGGAACTGGCGTTGGAACCGCTGCCGGTGACTTCGATGATGGAATGGGCGAGGGAGGAGATGGTGAAAGCAGTGACTCGAGTGAATTCCGTGGTGGGGTATCGATTCGAGGACGAGGCGGCGGCAATGGCCGGGACGTGGGTTGCCCGGGTACGGATCCTCTGCGGAACGACGCTGCAGACGCCGGTATTCCCCTTTTATCTCAAGCTGCTCTGGTATCCGGAAGCGGGTCAGTTTGTGGCGACGGAGTGGGTGGTGCCGTTGCCGCCCACGGAGATTCCGGACCTGCTGTTCTGAGGAGGTGCCTATGCGTGACATGGATGAGTTGGGTGAGTGCCGAGTGGGTTCGGGCGGGCGAGGGATCCTGTCGCTGGAGTGGGTGCTGCGTGGGGTTCTGGGGGCCTTGGTGGTCTTGAAGTGCGCGACCCTGTTGTGGGAGACGCGGGTGTGGCGGATGGAGGATCCGGTGCTGCCGGGGGTCCCGATGTGGCTTGCGATCGGGATGGCGGCGGGCCTGGAGGCGCTGGTGTTCGTGGTGCTCGGGGAGCGGGATCTGCGGTGGGAATGGAAGCGGCTGGCGCTGGCCGGGCTGGTGCTGGGATTCGGGGCCTACCGGGTGTCGGGCATGGTATTGCACGGGGCGAACATCTCTGGGTGCGACTGCTTCGGGCCATTGGGCCGGATCCTGACGGGAGCCGGGAGCGCGGCCTTGGCGTGGGGTCTGCTGGGGTTGTTTGGGTATGGCGCCTGGTGGTACGGGCGGGATTTGAGGGACGACTCCAAGACGGAGGGACTGGCATGAGGGAGGCGGGCATGGGCATCCGGTCGGATTGGCGGGAGCGCCTGGCGGCGGTGGGGCACCTGTATGTGTTCGGGGCTCCGGGCCGGGTGGGAGGGGCGGCGACGAAGATCCGGGACCTGGTGGGGCTTCTGAAGGAGCATCTGCCGATCACCGTGGTGGTGGCGTCGATGGAACTGAGGGATGAGCCGACGGTTCGGGAGTTTGCGCGACGGTCGGGGGTGCCGGTGATTCTGCGGAAGGAGTTGCCGGAGCGGGCCGACGGGGTGGCCTGCGTGGTCTGCGAGACGGATGTGTTTACCTCGGGGTGGGCGGAGCGCATCCGGGACAAGGGACTGCGGCTCGTCTTCTCGAACGACATGATGTGGGAATTCCCTGGAGAGCGGGAGGCGGCTCGGGAGGGGTGGATTGACCGGGTGCTGTTCGTTTCCGAGGGGCAACGCCGACAGTTCGCGGCCATCCACTCCGGGGTGGAACAGGTGGTGGTCCCGAACTTCATCGATCCGGACGGTTTTCCCTGGGTGGAGCGGTCGAATGAACGCTTCACGATCGGGCGGCTGTCACGGCCGGACCCGGCCAAGTTTCCGGTGGACTTCCCGGTCTTCTATGAGGCGTTGGGGCTGGAGGGCGCACGGTTCCGGATCCAAGGATGGACGGAGGAAGTCAGCCGGGCGTATCGATGGCACCGGTTCGGACCCGAGTGGGAACTGCTGGCGCCGAACAAGGTGCCGGCCGCGCGGTTTCTGCAGTCCCTGGATGTGTTTCTCTACCCGCTCGGGCACCGGGTGGTGGAGTCGTGGGGACGGGCGGTGGTCGAGGCGATGCTGACCGGCTGCGTCGTGGTGGTGCCTGCGGGGCATTCGTTTCATGAGTTCGTCGAGTCCGAGAGGACGGGCTTTCTGTTCGCGGACTTTCGAGAGTGCCGGCAAATCGTGCGGGCGTTGCACCGGGACGGCCGGCTGCGGGCGCAGGTGGGACGAGCGGCTGCGGAGGTTGCCCGGCGGGAACTGTGCCATCGGGAGCGTCATCTCTCCGCGTGGGCCGGGGCGCTCACCTTTGAGTCATGAATCCGAAGGAGTACGCGTTCTGGTCGGTGGCGATGGGGGCGTCGGAGCGGGCTGCGATGGCGCGGTTGGTGGCGTCGGCACGCGGGGTTGGGGTGAGTGACCCGTTTCACGTGATGACGGACGCGCCGATTCCGGGGTGCGAGTGTTACGACGGCATGGGGTTGCCGGAGGATTCCGGATTCCGGTGGCTGGCCTACCTGAAGGCGGCTGTCGTGAAGCTGCCGGGTCGGATCATGGTGTATGTGGATCCCTGGCACCGATGGTATTCGCGGCCGGGCCGGATGACGGGACTGTGCGGCCGGTCGCCGATCCACATCCCGCTGGAGGGCCCTCTGGCGGACGAAGGGGCGACGGAGGGGTGCTATGGCGTGTCTGTTGCCGAGGCGATCGAGCATCTGAGGCGGGGAGGGGTGACCGGGGACCCCCGGTTTGCGCGACCAGCCTGGGTGATGGTACGGCGCTCGGCCATCGACGAGGTGTACACACTGGCGGGGGATTTTCGCCGGCGCTGCCGTGAGGCTGGCGGTGAGGTCCGACTGGGACTCGCACTCTCGTATGCGATGCACATGCTCTGTGCGGATCCCGAGGCGCACCTGGCCGAGGCGCGACGCGACCTGTGGCTGCCCTTGGGGGCGCTGGACCTCGAGGAGCGCGCGGTATTGGAGTCCACGGTCATTTCGGTGGAGCGATCCTTGCGTCTGCTGGGACTGCCGAGCGTGGTGTATGTCGGGCGGGTTCCGGTCCTCGACAGACGGGAGGGGGCTGTGGAGACGGCACGACTTTCGAGGGAGGATTCCGAGTGGGCGAACCGGGAGGGGCGATGAAGCCGGACACGACGCATGGCGACGAGGGGGGCGGTGGTGCCCGCTGGCCGGCATGGCGGGCGTTCACCCTGATCGAACTGCTGGTGGTGATTGCCATACTGGGGATCCTGGCCGCCATGCTGTTGCCAGCCTTGGGAAAGGCGAAGGACCGGGCCAGGCGGGCGCAGTGCGTGTCCAATCTCCGACAATTGGCCGTTGCGTCGTTGAGTTATGCGGACGACGACCGGGACGGGAGTTTGTCGGGACGGACGGCGGCGGAGGACGCAAGCCTGGGGTATCTCTTCGGGCATGTGGGATCGGTGGGGCCGTTCCTATGTCCCGGTACGCGCAACACGATTGGACCGGAGCGGTCGATCAACCCGCTGTCCGGGGTGGAGGAATTGACGGACATGCAGCGTTATGCGTCCACGGCCGCGTCGCGACGGGGGGTCAGCTACATGGCCCATGCCTTCATTGGGCACAACACGCCTTATTCGACGGAGGTCCGGTTGGCGGATGGAAGCCGGCGCCGGCTGCCCTACCTGCGCAAGACGGTGCACAACGTCCAGACTTACGCCCACTATCACGACACGTTCGGGCTGAGAGGCACGGTGGCCGGGCCGTCGGGGCACTGGTTGGTGGTGGACAATTACTGGGAAGGCCGGGTCTGGGCCTACCCCGATGAGGACGCCAACCACGGGGCGGATGGTTTGAATGTGTCGTACTGCGACGGCCATGTCGGCTGGGTGCCGACGCGGAGGTTTCTGTTCGAGTACGAACGGGACACCGACGAGGGGCGGACTGGGATTCCGCTGACCTACTGAGCGGCACCGCGGCGGGACCGGGTTGGCGCCCGGATCCGCAGAGGGGCGAGGGCTGGGAATGGGGAGGAGGGCCCTGCGTTGCCCTGCGCTCCCCTGGTCGTCTCGGCCCCAAGGGGGGGGCTCGCCCTCGCCACCGAGTGGGAGGGCGAGGGATCGCGTCAGGGATAGCGCACGCGGTAGAACCGGTAAGGGACGACCGGGGTGGGATCAGGGATTTCGAGGACACCCCCTGAGGCGTCGAGGACCGCTTTGTGGAGGGTGCCGATCGGGGTCCACGCCGAGAAGTCGGTGGTGGCCTCGATGGTGGCGGGCAGCGTGGGCGAAGCGAGGGTGCCTTGGATGGTGAGGATGAACGTGCCTCCCGCGGGGTCGCGTCGGACCGTCGAGATGACGGCGGTGTTGTCGCCGGAGGAAGCGGGTGCGCCAATGAGGAGGCGGGTGGTCCTTTCGAGGCCGGAGAACTCGGTGAACCCGGCGGTGGGATGGACTCCTTCGTGGATCAGGAGTCGGAAGCTGAGTTCGACCTCATAGGTGCGATCGGCGTGGAAGGTGCCGGGAGGGATGGTGATGGAGGTGGCGGTTGCGGGGAGTTCGATGCCCTTGCAGTCATCCGGGGCCTCAAAGACCGACGAGCCGTCCTGCTCGGCGATGTACAAGTGAATGGCGTGTCTGGCGCCGGCATCGGTCAACGAAGCCCATTGGAGGGTGAGAGGCTGGGTTGTGTCGAAGGATTGGAGGGACTCGACGTTGGTGATCCTGGGGACCGGGACATCGAAGGCGGGGGAGAGGGGAAGCTGGACATCGAGGGCGCTGCCGGACTCCAGGCCGATGGTCATGCGATAGGTGCCATTGGGATAGGCGGCGTCGAGGGCGGCCTCGGAATCAAAGGTGGGAAGGACCAACTGGGGAGGTTCCGCGGTGGAGAGGTAGAACATCCTGGGAAGCTCCGGGATCGGGAAGCCGGGAATGTCGGGGAATTCGAAATCGAATTCGAAGGAGGTCAGGGGCGCGGTTGAGCCGTCCGGCCGGACCAGGGTGGCTGAGGCGGGCCGAAAGCCCGGGGCATTGGTTCCCTGGAAGACTGCGGCAAAGAAGGTTGCGCCCTCGTCGGGATCGAGTGCCGGCGCGGTGTTGCCGCTCTGGCGGTAGTGGATGTCCTTGAAGATGACGACGGAGGCGTTGAAGCCGTCGTCGGAATCGGCGGGATCGCAGTCGTCCCCGCCTCCACCACCGGTATTGCCGGTCGGGGTCTGAAAGGTGCCGGTGGTTTCGGGCAGCGGTTCTCCGAGGAGACTTTTC
>JAHCBA010000051.1 GCA_019634625.1 Verrucomicrobiia bacterium | reverse complement strand
ATTTTGCAGCGGCATTTTTGCGACCTTGCGTCCTGAAGTCGTGGGGAGAGGTGGGGACTTGGCGAAGCGAGGCCTCGGAGGGCCGGGTTCCACGAGGCCGCAACGGTGTGGAGCGTTGGAGGGAGGACTCGCGGAGCTCGTCCCTCCGAGTTGCTGCCTCCTCACCGACACGTTGGGGATGCAACGAGGTTGGGGAAGGGAACCTCTGCGGGTTGGATTGACCCGGTGGCGGGCGGGCCGTATCGAGGTCGGGTGACTGGAGACGATCGAGGGATGAAGCCGTCCGGGAACGCCTCGCGTTGTCCGCTCTGCGACGACGCGGGCACGCGGGTCGTGCTGCGGGCGCCGGACTTCGAGTATCGATGTCGTCCGGGGGAGTGGATGCTGGCGGAGTGCGGGCGGTGCGGGCATGTGTTTCTCGATCCGCTGCCCTCGATCGAGGAGGTGGGGGCGCTGTATCCGCCGGGGTACTACACGGTTAATCCGAAGTCGCCGATCTGGATGGAAGGGCGGGTGGTGGAGGCGAAGATGACGCGGGACGCGGAGGGATTGCGACGGCAGTTGGGCGATCGCCGGGTGCGTTCGGTGGTGGATCTCGGCGGCGGGAATCTGAGCCGGTTGATCCGGTTGAAGAAGGTTTTCGAGGCGGCAGGCGGGCAGGGGGTCGAGGCGACCTGCGTGGATCTGCAGTTCGATGACGGGATGCGTCGGTTGGCGGAGGGGGCGGGGGTGCGGTGCGTGGTGGGGAATGTGGAGACCGACCTGTCGGAGCTGGCCGAAGGGGCGCACGACCTGATCGTGATGCGGCAGTTGATCGAGCATCTGCGGGACCCGGGGGCGGCATTGCGTCAGGTGAGGCCCAAACTGGCGCCGGGGGGGCTGCTGGTGATCGACACGCCGAACCGGGGGGGGTGGGATTACCGGTTGTTCCGGCGCCGGTACTGGGGTGGGTACCATGTTCCGCGGCACTTTCATTTGTTCGACCGGGCGACGCTGGCGGGGCTGTTGCGGGAGAGCGGGTATGACATCGAGCGCCAGGGCTGCACGCCTTCGATCGCGTTCTGGATCATCAGCCTGCGCAACAGGCTGGGACTGAACTCGCTGGAGAGGGGGGCATCATTCTGGGAGTTCTTGAGCCTGAAGAGTCTGCCGGTGGTGGGGACGTTCTACCTGCTGGACCTGCTGTGGCTGAAACTGGGTGGGGCGACTTCGAACCAGTTCGTCTGGGCGCGACGGGGCGAGGGTTAGAGGGTTAGAGGCCGGTGGGGCAGTCGATGAAGTCCCAGGGCAGGCGGAAGCGGCGGGCGAGTTGGGCGGTGAGGGCGCGGACGCCGAAGGTTTCGGTGGCGTAGTGGCCGGCATAGAAGACGTTGAGGCCCAGGTCGTCGGCGAGGGCTGCGGTCCAGTGGGGTCCTTCGCCGGTGATGAAGGTGTCGATGCCGGCTTCGGCGGCCTGACGCAGTTCGGCCCCGGCGCCGCCGGTGACCACGCCGATGGCGCGGCAGATTCGGGGGCCTCCCGGGAGGAGGATGGGGGAGGAACCGGTCGCCTTGGCGAGGCGGTCGCGGAGGGCGTCGCGATCGAGTCGGGCTTCGGCACGGAAGCCGATGGGCTGGCCCTTGGTTTCGAAGAAGGGTTTCGGGGAGGTCAGGCCGACGGCGCGGGCGAGTTGGATGGAATTGCCGAGGCGCGGGTGGGCATCGAGGGGCAGGTGGGAGCTGTACACGGCGAGATCATGGTCGAGAAGGCGGCGTAGGAGCTGGTAATGGTTGCCGGTCCAGGGTTGGGGCGGGGTCCAGAACAGGCCGTGATGGACGACGAGCAGGTTGGCCCCGGCTTCGATGGCGAGTTCGATGGTGGCACGGCGGGCATCGACGGCGGCAGCGAGGCGGGTGACGCGGCCGGAGTTCTGGACCTGGAGGCCATTGACGGCGCCGGGCCAGTCGGTGAAGGCGTGGGTGCGGAGGGTCCTGTCGCAGTAGCGGATCAGGACGTCGAGGGGTGCGGCGGCCATGGTGGGGGGGGGAGCTGAGGGCTGAAGGCTGAGGGCTGAAGGCTGAAGGCTGAAGGCTGAAGGCGGAGGACGGGGGGGCGCGGTTGGGGGGGGCAACTGGGTGGGGTGGGAGAGTTGGAGGAACCCGGTTTGGTCTTGCTGCTGGGTTTCCCGGTCCGGGTCAGGGGTCAGGGTGTTCAGGGGAGAGCGGGACGACGATTTTCGATCGGGGGATGGTGTGCATTGCATCCGCGGGGTGGATTTTTATAGTCGCGCGCGCGCAGCACCCGCGGAAGCGAATCTGAAATGAGCGAACCTTTGTCCGAGGCTCCGGCGTGGAGCATCGAAGCGGCCCGAGGCCTGTACAACATCGACCGGTGGGGAGGGGGATATTTTGACATCAGCGGGGAGGGTCATGTGGTGGCCCGTCCGCTTCAGGAGAAGGGGGCATCGGTGGATCTCACGGATGTGATTGGGGAGGCGCGGGGCCGGGGGTTGAAGTTTCCGCTGCTGATCCGGTTCCAGGACATCCTGCGTCACCGGGTGCAGGCGATCAACGAGACGTTCCGGTCGGCGATCGTGGAGTTCGGGTATCAGGGGCAGTACCGGGGGGTGTTTCCGATCAAGGTGAACCAGTTGCGGGAGGTGGTGGAGGAGATCCTGGAGGCGGGGCGACCGTACGATTTCGGGCTGGAGGTGGGGAGCAAGCCGGAGATGTTTGCGGCCTTGGCGCTGCAGGACCGGGCTGGGGGGTTGATTATCTGCAACGGGTACAAGGACACCGCGTACATCCGGATGGCGTTGCTGGGGATCAAGCTGGGGAAGCAGGTGATCCTGGTGGTGGAGAAGCTGGAGGAACTGCGGCAGATCATCGCCATATCGCGGCAGATGGGGGTGGATCCGCAGATCGGCGTGCGGATCCGGCTGCTGGCGAAGGGGGCGGGGAAGTGGGCGGAGAGCGCGGGGGAGAACGCGAAGTTCGGGTTGAGCGCGGTGGAGATCCTGGCGGCCTGCGATCTGCTGCGGAGCGAGGGGCTGACCCATTGTTTCAAGCTGGTGCATTTCCACATCGGGTCGCAGGTGCCGGACATTCTGACGATCAAGAAGGCGGTGCAGGAGGCGGCGCGGTACTATGCGAAGCTGCACAAGCTTGGGTTTGCGCCGCAGTTTCTCGATGTGGGAGGGGGGTTGGGGGTGGACTACGACGGCAGCCGGTCGGCGTTCGACAGTTCGACGAACTACACGCCGCAGGAGTATGCGAACGACGTGGTGTATTACGTGGCGGACGTGTGCAACCAGGAAAAGGTCCCGCACCCGGACCTGGTGAGCGAGAGCGGGCGGGCGATCGTGGCGCACCACAGCGTGCTGGTGGTCGAGGTGTTCGGGTCGATTCACAAGACGGGGCTGGCGGAGACGCTGGTGTATGGGGAGAGCGAGCACGCCCTGGTGCGGGAGTTGCTCGACATGCGAAAGAACCTGGCCCGGCTCAACAAGCTGGAGGCCTTCCACGACGCGGCGGAGCGGCGGGAGGACGCCCACAACATGTTTGTGCTGGGGCTGATGGATCTGCAGGACAAGGCGAAGATCGAGGCGTTGTACTGGCAGATCAGCCAGGCGGTGGTGGCGAGTTTCCGGGGCCAGGCGTACATCCCGGAGGAGATCCGCAAACTGGAGGACAGTCTGGGGGACCAGTACCTGTGCAATTTCTCGGTGTTTCAGTCGTTGCTCGACCACTGGGCGCTGGGGCAGTTGTTTCCGATCATGCCCCTGGACCGGCTCGAGGAGCGCCCGTCGCGGGAGACGACGCTGGTGGACATCACCTGCGACTCGGACGGGCAGATCAACAAGTTCATCGATCTTCGGGACGTGCGGGACACGCTGCCGGTGCATGCGTTGCGGGGCAACGGGCATGGTCCGGAGCCGTATTACCTCGGGTTCTTCCTGATGGGCGCCTACCAGGACATCATGGGGGACTTGCACAACCTGTTCGGGCGTGTGAATGAGGTCCATGTCTTCCTCGAGCCCGACGAAGCGGCGGGGTACTACGTCGAGGATGTCATCGAAGGCACCACCATTGTGCAGGCGCTCACCTCGGTGCAGTACGACGAGAACGAATTAAAGCGCCAGATGAAGTCGCAGATGGACGCCGCCATCAAGTCGGACCGCCTGAAGCCCAGCGAAGCGATGCGCCTGCTGGACGAATACGAGCGGGGTTTGAAGGACTACACCTACCTGGGATCTTGACCGCACGCCTGCCCATCGAACCCGGCTGGCCTCCGGCGCCTCCGCGCGAGGGCGGCGCCGGCAGCGGCGTGGAGGGGGTGGGCGAGCCGGGTGCGGCGGGCGCGTTGCGGAGCGAGCTGGCGGGGGTGATGCGGGGATTGTCGGCGATCTTCTGGGGGCTTCCCATGGCGCTTCTGGCGTTCGCCCGGCATTTCCTGATGTTGTGGCCGACGGTGTACGATCTGTTGTTCCCGGTGGCGGCGGCGGCGTTGCTGACCTACGGGGTGACACGATTGGGCGGGTTGCACCGGCAGGAGCGGATCTGGCAGCGGGCGTTGCTGTTGACGCAGATCATGGCGGTGTTTGTGCTCGGCCTGGCGCCCTTCCTGTTCTTTTGGAGCCGCATGCCGCACATCGATTTCTTCAGTCGCGCCGTGGCCATCCTGCTGGCGCTTTCCTTTGGCTTCGTGGTGACGTTGACCCGCGCGCTGCTGCGGTTGTCGGCGATGCTGCCGGACGAGACGGCCCGGGCGGACGCCCGACTGTTTCACGGGTTGTCCACGTATGTGGTTTGCGTGCTGCTGGGGGTGGCCGTGACGCTGTACGTGCGACTTTCGCCGATCCCGCTGGCGGAGTTTCTGACGCTGCCGCGCCAGCCGTTTGGCTTTGGGCGGCAGGCGATCCTGCTGCTGCTCACGCTGGTGCCGGTGGCCATGGCGATGGCCGTGGCGTGGAAGCTGAAGGAGGTGGTGATGGCGATGCTGCTGGGTGCTGGACGCCCGACGCGGTTGGCGGGCGGTTGAATGGGGGGGTGGCGAGTTCCGGACGTCCCGGACGTTCCGTGCGTTCAGTGCGACTGGCAGCCGTAGCGGATGAAGAGGGCGAGGAAGGCTGCGGTGCCGAGAAGCAGGAACCACACGCCGTGCCCGTGGGCGGCCAGGCCGATGCCCAGTCCCAGGACCACCGAGATCAGGACGGTCACGACGAACGCAGCAAGGAACTTCATCGGCGAGGAATCTATCGGACCGTGCCGACGGCTCTCAAGCGTCAATCCCTTCCCTGCGGTGCATCGCGGAGGTGTGGGTGAGGCGCGAACTTCGCGAAGCATCGCCTCGGAGGGCCGAGTTCCACGAGGCCGCAAGGGTGGGGTGGGTTGGGATGAGGACTCGCGGAGCTCGTCCCTCCGATTTGCAGCCTCCTCACCGACAACTTGGGGATGCACCGCGGGCACGAAGGTTGCGCTGGGCGGGGAGGATCTTCAGGCTCCGGGCGCGTGGCGGACCCGCAGCCATTGGGGGGTGGCATCGCTCGGATCTTCGAGGGGGCGGCGTCGTGCGGGGAACGGTTGATCCTGCGGCTCCATGGGCGGTCGGGCGGACCCATGCTGGTGTACCTTCCGGGACTGCATGGCGACTGGACCCTGGTGGGCGGGTTGCGGGCGGCATTGGGGTCGGAGGTGGGGTTTGCCGAGTTCACGTATCCGCGGACGGTGACCTGGACCTTGTCCGAGTATGCGCGGGCCATCGAGGAGGTGCTGGAGACGGCCGGGGTGGGGAGCGGTTGGGTGCTGGCGGAATCCTTCGGGTCCCAGATCGCGTGGGACCTCTGCGCCCGGGCGACGCGATTCGCGCCACGGGGTCTGATTCTGGCAGGCGGGTTTGGGCGTTACCCGATACCGTGGGCACTGCGGCTGGGGATTGAGGTGGGGAGGCGGTTTCCGTTGAAGTGGTTTCGCGATCCGCTGCGGGCGTACGCCGTTCTCAGCCGGTGGCGTCTGGGCGGGGCGCCGGAGCGGGTCGCGGACCTCGCCGAGTTCGTGGGTCGGCGGACGGAGGAGGACCGCCAGGCCGCGGTGCACCGCCTGCGGTTGATTGCCGGGAACGATCCGGCGGAGCTGGCCGGAGAGGTGCGGCTTCCGGTGTACTATCTCACGGGTCTTTTCGACCCGATTGTTCCATGGCCCTGGATTCCGGGCTGGTTGCGCCGGCATTGTCCGGGTTTCCGGGCCTGGCGGATGGTATGGGCGTCGGATCACACGGTCTTGGGAAGCGGGCGTCGTGCTGCGGCGCGGGCGATCCTAGGATGGGTCAAGGATGGCGCGGAGGTGCCTGGAGTGGGAGGAGAGTCGTCCGGGTGCGGATGAATCGGCGAGGGTGCCCATGCGTGTCCCGTTATCGGGACGGGGCATTCGCGATCTCGAGACGGGCGACGATTCGGACAGGGACTCGAAAGGGGTATGGGTCGGAGAGCGGGGGGCTTGGAGCGGCGCCGGGTGCCATGCGTGTAATCCTTTGGGGATGAACGGATTGAGTCAGCCAATCCGGGGTTTGGGATGGGTGGGGTGGAGGCGGTGGATGGGGATGCTGGCATGGACCGTGATAGGGAGAAGGCATGCAAGAGCGAACCCCATGCAACCTGACGGTCGATTCGGGAGTGGTTGCCTGGGACGGCGCCGAATTCCGACCCGGCCTCGTCGCAGGATTCTCCGGTCGGTTCATTCACTCAGCCACTGCCATGCCTGTCATCTCACGTTTTTACGGAATCATCATCCGCCTGCTGCGCCTGCCCGGTTCGATCGGGCGGATCTACGCGAACTACGGGGAGCATGAACTGGTGCTGGATCTCCCGACGTTGCAGATCGTGGACGGTTCGGCACCGCTGCGGGTGCAGTCGATGGTCCTCGAATGGGCGCGGGCGCATCACGAGGAGATCGAGTACGCATGGCGCCAGCTCCAGGAACGGAACACGCCGGCGACCATCGAGCCGCTGCGCTGACGGGCCACGCCTGCAGTCCAACCCGCTCCATCTCCAGACGCCATGGACATCGCCCGTCCCGATCTGAAACGCCGCAAGCAACGCCGCCGCCTGATGGCGGTGGGGGCCGGCATCGGGGCGATGGTGATGGTGACGTTGGGGTTGTCACGGTTGGAACCGGCGGCGCCGAGGCTGGACCGGGCGCAGGTGTGGACCGACACGGTGAAGCGGGGCGAGATGTTGCGGCAGGTACGGGGCAACGGGGCGCTGGTGCCGGAGCAGATCCAGTACGTGCAGTCGGACACGGACGGCCGGATTGAACGGATTCTGGCGTTGGCCGGGGCCGAGGTGGAGTCGGACACGCTGCTGATGGTTCTTTCGAATCCCGAACTGGAGCAGCAGTCGTTCGACCTGGAGTGGCAGGTGAAGGCGGCCGAGGCGAATTTCAGGAAGCTCCTCGTGCAACTGGAAAGCGACCGGCTCACCCAGGAATCCGGCATCGCCACGCTGAGGGCGGAGCACACGCTGGCGTTGCTCGAGGCGGAGGCGGACGACGTCCTGGCCCGGGACGGGCTGGTGCCCGAACTGCTGGTGCGACGTTCGCGGGCCAAGGCGGACGAACTGAAGCAGCGGCTGGATGTGGAGATGCGGCGGCTGGCGATCCAGGGCGAATCCGTCGAGGCGCAACGGGCGGCCTTCGAGGCCGACCTGGCGAAGCTGCGCGCCTCGCGGGAATTGAAACGGCAGCAGGTGGACGCGCTGCAGGTGAAGGCGGGCGTGGCGGGCGTGCTTCAGCAGATCGGGGATCGCGAGATGTTGCAGGTGGGGCAGCGCATCGGTCCCGGGGCCACTCTGGCCAAGATCGTCCAGCCCCAGCGGCTCAAGGCGGAGATCAAGATTGCCGAGACCCAGGCCCGCGACGTGCAGATCGGCCAGCGGGCCCAGGTGGACACCCGCAATGGGGTGATTCCAGGCCGCGTTTCCCGTGTCGATCCGGCGGTCATCGGGGGAACCGTCACTGTGGATGTCGTGCTGGAAGGGCCGTTGCCGCGCGGGGCCCGGCCGGATCTGAGCGTGGACGGGACGATCGAGCTGGAACGTCTGGAGGATGTGCTTTACGTGGGGCGCCCGGTTCACGCCCAGCCCGACGGCACGGTGGGGCTGTTCCGGGTGGGCGAGGATGGCCGGACGGCGATGCGGGTGCCGGTCCGGCTGGGACGCAGTTCGGTCACCACGATCGAGGTCGTGGACGGGCTTCGGGAAGGCGACCAGATCATCCTCACCGACATGTCCTCGTGGGATGCCCACGAGCGGGTTCGCCTGAACTGAGATGGCGCCGGTTTCACAACGTCATGAACAACGACATCCTGATCCGGCTGGAAGGCATCCAGAAGGTGTTTCTCACTGATGAAATCGAGACCCATGCGCTCAGCGAGGTGCATCTCTCGATCCGGCGCGGCGAGTATTTCTCGATTGCGGGTCCTTCGGGTTGCGGCAAATCCACGCTGCTCTCGATCCTGGGCCTGCTCGACACGCCGAGCGGGGGTCAGTACTGGCTGAACGGGCGGGACGTGGCCGGACTGAACTTCGGGGAGCGGGCGCGGATCCGGAACCGCGAGATCGGCTTCATCTTCCAGAGTTTCAATCTCATCGGTGATCTCACGGTGTATGAGAACGTCGAGCTGCCGCTGACCTACCGGGGGACGCCGTCCGGGGAACGGAAGGCGGCGGCGATGGCGGCCCTGGAGAAGGTGGGGATGGCGCACCGGACCAACCATTATCCGTCGCAGCTTTCGGGGGGCCAGCAACAGCGGGTGGCGGTGGCGCGGGCGCTGGCGGGGAAGCCGTCGATCCTGCTGGCGGACGAGCCGACCGGGAATCTCGATTCGCGCAATGGCGAGGCGGTGATGACGCTCCTCCAGGATCTGCATCGCGAGGGGGCGACGATCTGCATGGTCACCCATGATCCCCGGTTCGCCCGGCACGCGCAGCGGAGTGTGCACCTGTTTGACGGCCGGATCGTCAACGAGGAGGTCGCGCATCTGGAATCGCCGGTGGTGACGTCCGCGTGACGCGGCGGCGGGACCGCATCAAGGAAGGACGACAACCCGGACGGGGCGCGGTGGATTGCCAATGAACGGTTCCCTTTTCCCATGATCCAGCTACGAAATCTCGAGAAGCGTTATCAGACCAGGGCCGGGTTCAGTTATGTGCTGCGCCGGATCGACCTCGACATCGGGGAGGGGGAGTTTGTGACGTTGATGGGGCCGAGTGGAGCCGGGAAGTCCACGCTGCTGAGCATTCTGGGGATGTTCGACGGCGACTATGAGGGCGAGTACCGGTTCCAGGGTCAGGCGGTGGGGGAACTCAAGGCCAGGGAGCGGGCGGCGCTCAACAAGCGGCACATCGGGTTTGTCTTTCAGCAGTTCCATCTGCTGGACGACCTGACGGTGGCGGAGAATCTCGATCTGCCGCTGTCCTACCGGGACCTCAAGCGTTCCGAGCGGGAAGCGCTGGTGGGGGACACGCTGGACCGGTTTGGGATCGTGGGGAAGAAGGACCTGTTTCCATCGCAATTGAGCGGCGGGCAGCAGCAGTTGGTGGCCATTGCCAGAGCCATCATTGCGAAACCCTCCCTGCTGCTCGCCGACGAACCCACCGGAAATCTGCATACGGATCAGGGACGCGAGATCATGGATCTGTTCAAGCGGTTGAACGAGGAGGGGACCACCATCGTGCAGGTCACCCACAATCCGGAATGGGCCCGGTACGGCGGGAAGATCGTGAAGCTCAAGGACGGATGGATGGAGGTGTGAAATTCGCCCATGAACGATCTCCGATTCGCATTCCGGCAGTTGTTGCGGCAGCCCGGGTTCTCGGCGTTGGCGGCATTTTCGCTGGCGTTGGGGATCGGGCTGGTGGCGACGCAGTTCAGCCTGATCGATGCCATCCTGCTGCGGGGGTTTCCGATTCCGGACGGGCAGCGGTTGATTCATGTGTCGCGGCTGAATCCGCAGACGGCGGATCCGCATGAATGGGAGACGATGCCGACGCGGGATTACCTGGCCTTGCGGGAGCAGCAAACCGTGTTGCGGGATCTGGCGGCCGTGGACGAGGCGGGATTCAATCTGGCGGGGCCGGGCCGGGTGGCCTCGCACCATGTCGGGGCCCAGGCGACGGCGAATCTGACGCGACTGCTGGGCGTGGCGCCGCAGTTTGGGCGGTGGTTTGACGAGGAGGAGGACCGGCCGGGAGCGGCGCTGCGGATCGTGCTCTCGCATGGACTGTGGGTGGAAGAGTTCGGCAGCGATCCGGCGATCGTGGGGCGCCCGCTGACGTTGAACGGGGAGATGGGAACGGTCATTGGGGTGATGCCGGCGCGGTTCCGGTTTCCGAACCAGCAACGTTTGTGGACCAACCTGCGGGCGGCGCCGACGGACCCGCGGGAGTCGCGTCTCCAGCGGGTCGAGGTGGTGGGGATTTTGCGTCGTGGGATTTCGCTGGAGGCGGCCCGGGCGGAATTGAACGGGATCGCGGCGCGACTGGCGGAGGCGTATCCCGAGACCCACCGCGGGTACGAACGGTTGAACGTGGTGAAGTTCGCGCACGCCTACGCGGGCGGCGGAACCGAACCGGTTCTGTACCTGATGCTGGCGATGACGGGATTCATCCTGGCGCTGGCCTGCGTGAACGTGGCGAACATGCTGCTGGCCCGGGCGTCGCGACGTTCGCGGGAGCTGGCGGTCCGGGCATCCATTGGGGCGGGTCGATGGCGGCTGGCGTGCCAGTTGCTGATCGAGGCGGTGGTGCTGGCCCTGGCGGGATCGGCGGGCGGGTTGCTGATCGCGTGGATCGGGGCGGACCAGTTGCAGCGGCACCTGTTCGAGCGGATGAACGTGCCCGGCTGGTTCGAGTGCCGGCTGGATCTGCGGGTGGTGGGGATCGCCGCGCTGGTCTCGATGGCGGCGGGGGTCGCGGCCGGGTTGGTGCCTGCGTGGCAGGCGGGCCGGGTGGACGTTCAGGCCGCCCTGAAGGACGAATGTCGCGGGGCCTCGAGTCTGGGCATGGGCCGGTTTTCCAGGGGGCTGGTCACGGCGCAGGTCGGCTTCTCGGCGATGCTTCTGGTGGCGGCGTGCGTGCTGGGCTGGACGGTGTTTCAGACCCGGCAGGCGAATCTCGGGTATGAGCCGGAGCGGCTGTTGAGCGGGAGGATCGAACTGCACGATGCCACCCATCCGGAGCCGGCCGACCGGGCGCGGTTCTACCGGGACCTGATGGACCGGCTGGCGGGGGAACCGGGGGTGGAAGCGGTCGCGGTGAGCAGCCGCAACCTGGTTCATCCCGGCGTCGGGACCCGGGTGGTTCCCGAGGGCCGGGTCTATGCCCACGAGAACGAGCAACCGCGGGTCTGGCTGGAGGTGGTGTCGAACGATTACTTCCGGCTTCTGGGGGTGGCGCCCGTGATGGGGCGGCTGTTCGACTCCCGGGAGAGGGGCAACGAGGGACGGACCGGCCTGGTGAACGAGTCGTTTGCGAGGCAGTTCTGGCCGGACGAGGAGCCGGCGGGGAGGCGGTTCCGGTCGGATCAGACCCAGGAGCAATGGGTGACCGTGGTGGGGGTGGTGCCGGACCTTCAGATGCAGGGTCTCTTCTCGCCGCCCAGCGTGAACGCGGCGGGGTTCTATCTGGCGCAGGAGCAGATGGGCTGGGGCTGGCTCAACCTCCTGGTGCGGACCCGAGGCGATGCGACGGGCCTGGCGGGGCCGGTGCGGCGCGCGGTGGCGTCGATCGATCCGGACCAGCCGTTGCATTCGATCGCGACCCTTGCCGAGCACACCTCCCGCCAGGTTCGCGGGTTCACCATCGTGGGCGTGATGGCAGGGATCTTTGCGGCCATCACCCTGTTTCTCGGCGCGGTCGGCGTGTATGGCGTGACATCGTACTCGGTCGGACAGCGCACGCGGGAGTTTGGTGTCCGGATGGCGCTTGGGGCGACGGTGACGGGGGTGCTGGGGCTGGTCCTGCGGCAGGGGGCACGTCCGATCGGCATCGGGCTGGCGGGAGGGTTGGTGGCGGCGTTTTTCATTACGCGTCCGCTGCAGGGGGTGTTCGGTGATGAATTCGTGAACAGTCCGCTGGTGTACGGGGCGGTGGTGATGGTGGTGGGAGGCGTCGGGTTGGTGGCCCTGCTGGTTCCGGCGCGACGGGCGGCGCGGGTCCATCCGATGGAGGCGCTGCGAGCGGAGTAGGGGAGGATTCCGGAAGCCACTGTCATGAATCGAAGCTCATGAACGATCTGAAACACGCCCTGCGCCAGATCCGGAGGAACCCCGGCTTTTCGCTCGGCGCCATCTCGATTCTTGCGGTGGGTCTGGCCGCGAACGCGGTGGTCTTCGGTCTGGTGGACGCGGCGTTGTTGCGTCCGCTCGCGTCGGTGCGGGATCCGGATCGGCTGGTGGCTCTGGAAGTTCCACACATGGGCAGTGCGTTCTCCCGGGACAACCTGGAAGTGCTGCGACAGGAATCCGGCGCGTTCGAAGGCTTCGCTGCGTTCTCCCGGCAGACGGCACTCCTACGGTCCGGGAACGGGCAGGAACGCGCCGATGTGGAGTTTGTGTCCGACGGTTACTTCGCCCTGCTGGGTACGCCGCCCCAATGGGGTCGAACGCTCGACGGATCGGATCGCGGGGAACCGCATGTGGTCATAGGCGACCGGTTGTGGCGTTCGCGCTTCGACGCCGACCCCGACATCGTCGGCCAGCCACTGGTCGTCAATGGCGAGCCCTTCACGATCGTCGGGGTGGCGGCGCCGGGATTCGGCGGGATGCGGGCGATGGCGCCGGTGGCGGCCTGGTTGTCCATGGATCTGGCCGAACCGCATCTTCCTGCCGGGTCACGGGATTGGGACCGGCGCTGGCTGGAGGTCTTCGGTCGGATGGCGCCCGGGGTGCGGGTCGAGACGGCCCTCGGATCGCTGGCGCCGTTGGAACCGGGACTTCTCGAGGCGTGGATGATCGAGAATCAGCGACGGCTTCGCCTGTCGCCGTGCGGACGCGGTTCGATCTCGGAGTTCGAAGCCCGGGGAGCCGCCGGCCGGGTTTCGATGTTCCTGTTTGCGGTGGTTGGATTGGTGGTGGCCGTGGCGTGCGCGAATCTTGCCTGCCTGCTGCTGAGCCGGGGGATTGGCCGGCACCGGGAGATGGCCGTGCGGCTTGCCCTGGGCGCGTCACGCGGGCGGTTGGTCCGGCAGATGCTGGCCGAGACGCTACTTCTCTCGCTGGCGGGCGGACTGCTGGGGCTGCTTCTCGCCGTCTGGGGAGCCCGGGCAAGCGCGTGGGTGGCATCGGGCATTCCCGGTTTCGACACACTCGACCTCACCCTCCCCCTCGACGGGCGGGTCATCGGTTACACGCTGATGGCCGCGGTGGCGGTGGCGGGGGTGTGCGGCCTCTACCCGGCCTGGCGTACGAGCGACGTGGCCTGCCACACCGCGATCAAGGACGACAACGGCGGTGTGGGACCCGGGCGCCGAGGGTTCGATCCGAGGTCCGTCCTGGTCGCGTTGCAGGTTGCGATCTGCGTCGTCCTTCTGGTGGGCGGCGGATTGATGCTGCGCAGCCTGGGACAACTGCGGAGCCTGCCGCTGACGTTCGACTTCGAGCGGTGTGTGGTGGTGGGGCTTTGGGAAAGGGACACTGCCATTTCGGAGGCCGAGCACCGGCGCGTCCGCCGGGAGTTGCTGGCATCCGTTCGCGACATGCCGGGGGTTGCGACGGCGGCGATCGCCACGCATCCGCCGCTCGGACCCGGTTCGTCCGCCACCTCCGTTTCAGCGGTGGAGAATCGGCGCTCCGTTTCCGGCACGTTTTTCGGGGCCGTGTCGCCGGGGTTCTTCGACACGCTGAAGATTCCGGTGCTGGCGGGTCGGGACTTTGGTTCCCGGGACATCGAGGAGGGCTCCGACGTGGTGGTGGTGAACCGGTCTCTCGCCGAAGCGCTGTGGCCCGAGCAGTCGGCCCTTGGACGCCGGCTCGGCTTCTTTGGGCGCGAGTACGAGGTCATCGGGGTCGTGGCCGACGCCTACTACTGGCAGGTGAACCAGAAACCGGGCGCGGGGATTTACCTGCACGAAGGGCAGGGGCGGGTCGGTGGGGGCGGCTTTTTGGTGGCTCGAAGCTCCCGCGAGACAGCGCCCCTGCGCACGATGCTCGCCCAACGGGTGCAACAGTCGGATCCCGGGGGTGCCCGTCCTTATGCGGCCGACTACGAGGACCTGATTGCAGTGGGGTATGTGCGCCAACGCGTGGGTTCCTGGGTGCTCGGCCTTGGTTCCCTTGTCGGGTTGATGCTGGTCAGTGTCGGGCTGTACGGAGTTCTGGGATATCACGTGGCCCGGCGGACACGCGAAGTCGGGGTGCGCATTGCCCTGGGCGCGACGCGGAGAGCGATACTGCTGGTGATGTTGCGGCGCGGACTGGCGCCGGTCCTGGTCGGCATCGTCCTGGGGGGAGGCCTGAGTCTGTATGGTGCCGGCTTCCTGCGTGCGCTCCTGCACGAGACATCGCCTGCGGATCCGATGACCTTGACGGTCGTTGTGTTCCTAATGCTGGCGGTGGGAACGCTTGCCTGCTGGTTCCCCGCGCGCCGCGCCGCGCGCATCCAACCCATGGAGGCGCTAAGAACCGAGTGAGGTGTTTCCCATCATGAGCGACTTGAAACACGCCCTGCGCCAGATCTGGAAGCGTGCGATGGAACACAAGGCCATGAACCTTTTTCAGGCGCTGGCGATTGGACCGAAGGCGTGGGGGTCCGCCGGAAGGTCAGCGGGGTGGACGGCGGGGGGTCCGGGTGGCGAGCGGGCTCATCCGTGCGACCTGGGACGCATCGACGAGGTTCCAGTCCGAGCCCACCCAGACGACGAACAGGTCGGCTTCCGCCGCGGGGGGTACGGCGAGGTACTCAGGATGCGGCACCGGCAGCGTTTCCCCGTTGGTGAGGTGGATCTGGAAGGCGCGGAACGGAGCCCGGTCGCGGAGTTTCCGGATATCGCTGACTTTCATGAATCTGTGGACAGCGTGCGCCGGCCGGGGGGGATAATCAACGTCTTCGGAGGCGGCGCGGGCGGTCCGTCAGGGTGCCGGGTGCCCGTCCAGGAGATCCGCAGGCGGAGCAGGCTCCGCTGCACTGAGAATGCCCAATCCCCAATTCACGGGACCGGGCGCGGACAGCCCTGTCCAAGGGTCGCGGGACGGGGCCGGGGTCCGAGCGGACAGGGCTGTCCGCTCTCCGAAGGGCGGGGGGCCCTTCCGACGATCTCATACTTCGCGGTGCACATCGCTTCTGGGGACTTATGATCAACGATCTTCGACTGGCTTTTCGGCAACTGGGGAGGAATCCGGGGTTTGCGGGGGTGGCGGCCTTCACGCTGGCGGTGGGGATTGGGGCGAACACGGTGGTTCTTTCGTGGATTCGGGCGACGCTGGTGGACGCGATTCCCGGGGCCGAGGCGGCCCATCGGCTGGTGGTTTTGGCGCCGCAGCACCTGACGCAGGGGGTTAACGACACGATGTCGCTGGCCGACATCGGGAGTCTGAGGGAGGCGACGAACGTGTTTGCGGGCATCACGGGATCGCAGATTGACGCCATGCCGGTGCGGATCGGGCGGGAGATCGAGTGGGTCTGGGGTCAGGCGGTCCAGGCCAATTTCTTCGAGGTGCTGGGGGTCCGGCCGGTATTGGGACGGGCCTTCGTGGAGGGCGAGGATGAGGCCGGGGCGGCGGAGAGGGTGGCGGTGATCGGGCATCGATTGTGGCGTAACCGGTTTGGGGGTTCGGCGGACGTGGTGGGTCGGACGATCGAGATTCAGGACCGGCGGGTGACGATCGTGGGGGTGGCGCCGGCGGGGTTTCGGGGGACGATGGGCGGGCTGGATCTTCAGCTTTGGTTTCCCCTGTCGGGATATGTGGCGCCGGAGGTGCTGCGGCAGCGGACGGAGTCGCGCGGGTGGCGGTGGTTGCACACGGTGGGGCGGTTGCAGGAGGGCGTGGGGATTCGGGAGGCGCGGGCGGCGGCCGGGGCGATCGGGCAGCGGCTGGCCGAGGCGCATCCCAATTCGAACCGGGACAGCACCCTTGCGGTGCTGCCGCTGTGGCGGTCGCCGTGGGGGGGGCAGGAGGTGTTTCTGCCGCTGTTGCGGGCCCTGGCGGTGGTGGCGGTGCTGCTGCTGGCGCTGGTGACGGCGAACGTGGCGAACCTGCTGCTGGCGCGGGCGCAGGGGCGCGAGTCGGAGATTGCGGTCCGCGCGGCGCTGGGAGCCGGGCCGGGCCGGTTGCTGCGGCAGTTTCTGACCGAGAGCCTGGTTCTGGCGGTGCTGGGCGGAGCGGGCGGGGTGGCGTTGGCGTGGTTGGGGAAGGGATTGTTGTTGAGCCTGATGCCGGCCACCTACCTGCCGATCGCCTACGATCTGCGGATTGACGGATGGGCGTTGCTGGCGACCGCGGGTCTCACGTTGGGGGCCGGGTTGTGCTTTGGGTTGGTTCCTGCGTTGCGGGCACTGCGACTGGATCTGCACGACACGCTCAAGGCGGGTGGGCGGGCGCAGGTGGGGCCGGCGTCCCGCGCGTGGTTGAGACGGAGTCTGGTGGTGGGCGAGGTGGGGCTGGCCTGCGTGGTGCTGCTTGGGATGGGGTTGTGCGTGCGCAGTTTTCAGAAGGCCCGACAGATTGAGGTCGGGTTGGATCCGTCCCAGGTGTGGGTCACCGGGTTCCGGGTGAGTCCGCATGCGGGGGACGCCGCCTGGGTGAACGGGCTGTTTCGAAGGCTTCGGGAGGAGGCGGCGCGGCTGCCGGGTGTGGAATCCGCGGGGTTGGTGGACTGGTTGCCGCTGGGATTCGAGGACGGGTCCACGACGGGGTTCGAAATCCCGGGGTACGTCCGCCGGCCGGGGGAAAGCATCAGCGCGCGCAGCGGGGTGGTCTCCCCGGGGTACTTCGGCACCCTGCGGATTCCGATCGAGGCCGGGCGGGACTTTCGGGATGACGATGCCGGCGGGGAGATGCGGGCGGTGGTGGTGAACCGGGCGTTCGCGAACCGGTATTTTCCCGGAAGGGATCCGGTTGGGCTGACGTTCCGGCTTTGGGGGGGGGACGCACGGATCATTGGGGTGGTGGCGACCGGGAAGTACCGGACGCTGGACGAGCCGCCGCAGCCGTATCTTTACGTTCTTTCGGAAACCATGGGGCATCGCACGCTGACCCTGGCGGTGCGGGCGCGGGGTTCGTTGAGGGCGGTGGGTAGGGAGGTGGACCGGTTGGCGGTGTCCATTGATCCGCAACTCAGTCCGGTGGCCGGACTGAGTTACGAGCAGTACATGGCGGCGGCGCTGGCGGTGCCGCGGATGGCGGCGGTGCTGCTGACGGCACTGGGGGCGATCGCCCTTGGATTGGCGGGGTTGGGGACCTACGCGGTGATGGCGCAGGGCGCACAGCAGCGCCGGCGCGAGATCGGGGTGCGCATGGCGCTTGGGGCACGGCCGGGCGACATCCGACGGTTGATTGTGGGACAGGGGTTGACGATGGCGGCGCTGGGACTCGGACTGGGTGGGGTTGCGGGGGTGGCGGCGGCGCGGGCGCTGGGAGGGGTGCTGGTGGGTGTCACGGCAGCGGATCCCCTGGCCTGGGCAGTTCCGCCCATCCTGCTTCTTGCGGCCACGGTGGCGGCGTGCTGGTGGCCGGCGGTGCGGGCGGCGCGTGTCGATCCCATGGAGGCGTTGCGGGGGGAGTGAAGGCTGGGGCCTGAAACCTGAGGCCTGAGGCCTGAGACCTGAGGCCTGAGACCTGAGGCCTGAGACCTGAAACCTGAGGTCTGGGGCCGGAGAAGGACGATGGGCGACTTGAGACAGAAGAGGAGTGAGAGGGGGCGGAAGGCCGTGGCCTGTCCGGGAGGGGGGACGCGCCGGTTGAGAATGGCTGGCTCGCCTCCGCCTCGCGGCGTGTCAGGGCTTGAGCGGATTGAGTCGGAGCAGACCGTCGAAGCGCGAAAAGTCGGCGTCGGTCGAGCACAGAGTTGCGCCGCGTTCGAGGGCCAGCAACTCACCGACATTGTCGTAATTCACATGCGGAAGAATCCCCATATCCTCCGGTGCCGTTCGAAAAGGCTTCGATTTCGGTTTGATGGACCGCTGATCCAGGCCGCGGCGAAGGGTGGTGTTGATGGCCTCCTTAAAGCTCAGCTTCTCGATCCGGCTCACTTCCCGCAGTCGCCGGGCGACATCGGGTTCCAGGGTCACAGTCGTTCGCATTCCGTGATGCTACGGAGGCGACAAATGAGCGTCAATACGACCAATCTTTGGCATCATGATGCTCGGGAGAGGCATCGATGAAGCCTGAAACCTGAGACCTGAAGACTGAAACCTGAAGACAGAAGACGGAAGACGGAGGAGGGAAGGCGACAGCGGAAGGGATTGGGACGATGACGAACTGAGACTGGCGATGCGGCAAATGGGCCGGAAGCGGGGCTTCACCGCGGTGATGGGATGGTGGCCCGCGCGGCGCGCCTTCCGCGTGGCCAGGAGCGGAACACTGAACTTCGCCGCGGTGAGCCCGGGCTCTACGCCGTGGTGGCTTACGTCGTGCGAGGTCGAGCGGGCTAGCCTAACTTCCTCCCGAATTGAGCCAAAACATCGACTTTGCTGGCGTTTTGCCAAATTGTGTAGCAAGTAAAATATGACGATAATCCAACTCGGATGTTGACTTCCAATGGACATCTGAATATGTGTGTAGCCCGTGTTCGTTCAGGCCACCTCTCCCTCGCGTAAGAACGGCAAAACCTACGTCTCCTACCTCGTCCGCGAGTCCTTCCGCACCCCATCCGGGCCTCGCTCCCGCACCGTCTGCAATATTACCGACCTGCCCGCCCACCTCCGCGATCTCATTGCCGCCTCCCTCAAAGGCCAACACTTCGTTCCAGCCGATCAAGTGCAGCTGCATCATGCTCTGGACTACGGCGGCCTCGCCGTTCTCAACGACGCCTGGGCCCGCTTCAGCCTCCATACCCTCTTCGCCGATATCGGCTCCCCACGCCAACGCGGCCTCCTCCAGGCCATGATCTACAGTCGCCTCCTCTTTCCCTGCGCCAAGCTCTCCCTGGCTCATCAGGCCGACGGCACCTGGCTGGCTCAGGCTTGCGGCCTGGATCCGCAGGAGTCCTTCGACGAGGACGACCTCTACGAGGCGATGGATCAACTCAACGGCCATTGGGTCCACTTGGAGAAGCAACTTTACCAACGCGCCTTCCCTCAGGATGTGCGGTTGGTGCTGTACGATTTAACCAGTGTTTACTTCGAGGGCGATGGGCCCGAACATCTCGCCCGATACGGCCACAGCCGCGATCACCGCGCCGATCGACCCCAGATCCTCCTGGCCGTGGCGACCGACCCCGAGGGTGTTCCCCTGCATCTGTCGGTTCTGCGCGGCAACCGCAACGACACCCAGACTCTCCAGGGCCTGCTTCATACCCTGCGCCGTCGTTTCGGCATCGCCGAAGCGACCTTCGTCTTCGATGGGGGCATGAGCAGCCGCCTCAATTTGGAAGCGATGACCGAGGCCAATCTGGGGTACGTGACCCGCCTCTCGGCCGCGACTCTGCAGAGCCTGGTGGCCGAATTGGCCTTGGAGAAGCAGATGGAGATCGGCGACCGCCAGGTGCTCATGGAAGTGACCCATCAAGCCAAGCGCTACGTCATTGCCGGCGGCCAGTGGCGTCAGCAACGCGACCGGGAGCGCCGCCAGAGCCGGATGGCCAAAGCCGAGGCGGAGTTGAAGCGCCTGGCCGCGGTAAAGCGCAAGAAAGTGGACGCTCAAAAGCTGGCCAGCCAGGCCGGACGCAGTCTGCAACGGCTCAAGGCGCACAAGTACTTCACCTATCGAGTCAACCAGCAGGGAGTCTTGGAGTGGGAGCGCAAAACCGAAGTGATCGAGCAGGAGGCCCGGCAAGACGGATGGTATTTGCTGCACACGAACGAATCGACGGAGAAGACTCCCAGCGAGCAGGTCCTAGGGCACTACAAGGGTCTCCTGGACGTGGAAGAGGCGTTCTGCGAACTCAAGAGTTACCTGGAAGTTCGCCCGGTTTACCATCGACGGCCCGATCGTGTGGTGAACCACGTTCGGTTGTGTTTTCTGGCCTACTGGCTGAGTGCGCGTCTGGGCGGCGAGTGGCGGGCCAAGGGCGAGACGGAGGAAGTCCCACGCGTCCTGCGCCACCTCCAAACGATTCGAGTCGGTCACTTGCAGATGGGCGAGGACGTGCATCGTGCCCTCATCACCCAAGTGCCCGCCCAACTGAATGCCCAACTCCACAAATTGGGGTTGGCGCCGCTCTTTTCGACGCCACCCCAGCCCTAGCCTTGTAGCCCGACAAGCCCGAGAAATCCTCGGAATCGTTGGGCTTTTTGCTCTCCGAAGGAGGAAGTTAGGCTAGCTCCGGGTGCGGGTGGCCCTGGGTGAGGATCGCTGGACCCTCTTTCGGATGGTGGTCCTTCTCCTGACCCTGGCGACGCTCCGTGCCTGCTGGCAGCCCGCCCATCGCGCGATGCCGGTGGACCCGGTTGTGGCGCTGAGGATGGAGTGACGACCGGCCGGGTCGTGCATGCAACGGGTCCCCGGACGGCAGGATTCTATCCGCAGTTGACCAAACCGGATTCGTTGCCTCCGGCTGGCCACTTGCCTCGGCTGGGGCGGGGTGTGAGGGTGCGGAGCATGGTTTTTCCGCCAGCTTGTGGATCCCATCGAGACCCGTTCAACGGCTGGGGCCATACGTTTCGAAGTCATCGAATCCTGTGCTGGCTGTTGATGGTCGGGGTGTCCATCGAGGCGGCGGCGCAGTCGGCACCTCCAGGACGGTTGCTCCGGTGGGGGAGGGGCGTTGTCCCCTACCTGGAACCGGCGCAGCGGTACGTCGAGATCGCGTGTGCCACAGAGCACGTGGTGGCGTTAAGGAGCGATGGGCATATCGATGCCTGGGGCTCCGACCTCGAGTGGCGTGAGAGAACGGCGGTGCGGGAGAGCGTCACCAATGCGATCGCGGTTGCCGCAGGGGATGGATTCGGGGCGGCACTGAGGCGAGATGGGACGGTCGTCACGTGGGGCCAGCCGTTTCGATCCGTTGCAGTCCCGGCCGGCTTGGCCGATGTGACGGCGATTAGCGCGGGCCGGCAGCATGTCCTTGCCTTGCGGAGGAATGGCACCGTCGTCGGATGGGGCAATGGTGCGGACGGCCGCTTCGCGTTTCCCGACGGCATGAGCCAGGTGGTTTCGGTGGCGGGTGGGGGCCGGCATAGCGTGGTGGCATTCTCCGACGGGACGGTGGGGTCTTGGGGGTACAACAGCTCCGGCCAGGTCGCGGCCCAGGTGGGACTGGGTGGTGTCCTCGGTGTGTCCGCCGGAAACGCCCACAGCGTTGCCCTGGTCGAAGGGGGCTCGATCTGGCAATGGGGAAATGGAGCTCCCGGCTTCCCACGGGTCACGGGTGTTCAGGCGGTTGTCGCCGCCATGGACACGACTTATGCGCTCACGTCGGACGGCCGGATCATCGATCGGTTGAACCTCAACGGATTGCCCGGACTCACGAACATTGCCCGCCTGGCAAGTGGCATGAGGCCGGAGTTCGCGATCGATACCGAAGGCGGATTGGTGTGTTGGGGAGGGAACCGATCGGGGGTCAACGAGTACCGTCTGGCCACCAACTCGTTCGTGGCCGTCGCCAGTTTTGGAGCCAGTGCGGGGGACATCTGGGAATCGCATACGCTGGCGATCACTGTTTCCGGGGAGGTGGTCGGCAGTTACTCGGGCGCTGCCTACATTGACGCCGGGTTGGTCCGGCCGATTCCAGGAACCCTGGCCATCGCCGTGGCTCCGGGCCCGGACTACGGCCTGGCGCTGAAGCCGGACGGCACCGTGGTTTCATGGGCATTGCCGGCGAGCCGTCCCAATGTCCCGGTGCCGGAGGGACTTGAAGGGGTGGTCGCCATCGCTGCGGGCGGCGACCATCGTCTGGCACTCAAGGCCGAAGGGACCGTTGTCGGATGGGGGCGGGAGACTGGGTTCGCGGCATTGCCCCCCACTGGATTGAGCAATGTCGTGGCCATCGCCGCGGGTCTGTTTCACGGCGTCGCCCTGAAGCGGGACGGGACGGTGGAGGAGTGGTCTCGCTGGGGCAGATTCCCCCGCATCCTGCCCCCGCCGGAGGCGACGAACATCGTGGCCATTGCGGCCGGAGACGACCATACGCTGGCACTGCGGGACGACGGCCGGGTGATCGGATGGGGGTGGGTCTCTGCTCCCGCGCTCCGGATTCCGGAGGATTTGAACGATGTGGTTGCCATTGCGACCAGTGGAACCCATGCCCTGGGCCTCAAGAGCGACGGTTCCGTGGTGCGTTGGGGGGATCGCGGAGACGGTGGGGGTGCGCGGATTCCCTCGTATGTGCGGGACATCGTGGCGATCGCTGCGGGAACCTACGATGACTACGCGATTCGTGCGATCCCGGCTCGCATCGAGGTGGAGCGGTCTCCTCATCCCCGGCTGAGCTTTCAGACGTTCAAGGGAAGGGAATATGCCGTGACCTATTCCGACGCGGTCCCGGGTGGAGGCTGGTCGAAACTCCGTGGGACGCGATGGCCGGGTACGGGGCAGATCCTTACGATCGAGGATCCTACGCTGCCCCTGCCGCCGGCAAGGTTCTATCGCTTGGCGGAGTATCCCCAGAGGCGCGAATTTGATCCGATCGCGGAGTAAGGAGTGAGTTGGAAGTCGTGGGCGAGGCGCGCGGGCTGAAATGTGCGGCAGCGGCGCAGGGTGGCGTTGAGGGCCTCCTTGAAGGAGAGTCGTTCGGCCTGGCTCACTTGCCGAAGGGGCCTGGAGCAACAGGATGCCTGGTGAGGGAATGGATCGATGACCGGATTGTACCGGGGCGGATACGGCTGAGGTCTTTCGAATGGGTCCGATCAGCGGTCGAAGAGGTCCCGGTCGTCGAAGAACCGCTTCAGTTCGATGGCGGCGGTTTCCGGGGAGTCGGAGGCGTGGCAGACGTTGACCATCACATCGACGCCGAGATCGCCGCGGATGGTGCCCTTGGGGGCCTTGGTGGAGTCGGTGGGGCCGAGGAGGTCGCGGACGCGGTTGACGGCGTTGTCGCCGGACAGGGCGAGGGCGATGACGGGGGATTGCTGCATGAAGGCCTGGACCTCGGGGAAGAAGGGCTTGGAGGCGATGTGGGCGTAGTGTTCGCGCAGGAGGGCGTCGTCGAGGCGGAACATCCGGATGCCCCGGATCCGGAGATCCGCGGCTTCGAAGCGGGCGAGGACCTGTCCGACGAGGGCCTTGGCGATGGCGTCGGGTTTGAACAGTACGAGAGTGGTTTCCTGTGACACGGCGCCGTGTTGGGTACCGGACCCGGCGTTGCAGATCAATCCCTGGTTCGGTTCGGGAGAGGAGCGGGAGGGGTTGGAAAGGTTAGAGCCTGTCTGAAAACTGGAAGGGCCCCTTCCAGTTTTCAGACAGGCTCTTAGAGGAGACCGGGTTGGTTTGGAGAGGGGGCCAGGGCGAGGCGGCGGCGTGCGAGTTCGGTGGCGACGCGGCCCTGGGGGGTGCGATGGAGGTAGCCTTCGAGGATGAGGTAGGGTTCGTACACTTCCTCGAGGGTGTCGGGTTCCTCGCCGACGGCGACGGCGAGGGAGTTCACGCCGACGGGGCCGCCGTTGAATTTGACGACGATGGTTTCGAGGATGCGTTTGTCCATTTCATCGAGGCCGTGTTCGTCGATCTCGAGGATGGCGAGGGCGCGGTTGGCGACGTCGCGGGTGATGCGGCCGTCGTGACGGACCTGGGCATAGTCGCGGACGCGGCGGAGGAGGTTGTTGGCGATGCGGGGGGTGCCGCGGGAGCGGCGGGCGATTTCGAGGGCGCCGTCGGATTCGATTTCGACGTCGAGGAGGTGGGCGGAACGGCGGACGATGTGCTGGAGTTGTTCGGCGGTGTAGTAGTCGAGGCGTTCCCGCATGGGGAAGCGGGTGAGCATGGGGGCGCTGAGGAGGCCGGAGCGGGTGGTGGCACCGATGAGGGTGAAGCGGGGGAGGTTGAGGCGGACGGTGCGGGCGTTGGGGCCCTGGTCGATGATGATGTCGAGTTTGAAGTCCTCCATGGCCGGGTAGAGGTACTCCTCGATGGTTTTCTGGAGGCGGTGGATTTCGTCGATGAAGAGGACATCGCCGGCTTCGAGGTTGGTGAGGAGTCCGGCGAGGTCTCCGGCTTTTTCGATGGTTGGGCCGCTGGTGGCCCGGAGGTTGGTGCCCATGGCGCGGGCGAGGATGGCGGCAAGGGTGGTCTTGCCGAGACCGGGCGGTCCGCTGAGGAGGAGGTGATCGAGGGGATCGTTGCGGCGGCGGGCGGCTTCGACGGCGATTTCGAGACGTTCCTTGACGTTGGCCTGGCCGGTGAAGTCGGAGAAGAGGGCCGGGCGCAGCGTCACTTCGAGCTGCGCGTCGGGCTGGTTCAGGACGTCAGTGACAAGCCGTTCGGACACGGGCCGAGGATTCGGGCAGGCGGGGACGGCGACAAGGCGGTTTTGGGCGGGCGTGGGGGGCTCCAATCCGGCCTTGCAGGGCGCCGGCGGGGTGGGGATGGTTCGCATTCGCATCGGTTGCAACGCCTGAACTCGCCTAGCTCTATGGGTCGCATTTATCAGAACATCGTTGAAACGGTCGGCAACACGCCTCTGGTCCGATTGAACCGGATTCCCGCCTCGCTCGGCGTGGATCCCTCGACGTCCCTTCTATTGAAGTGCGAGTTCTTCAATCCGCTGGGGAGCGTGAAGGACCGGATTGGGATGGCGATGATTGAGGATGCGGAGCGGCGTGGGGTGTTGAAGCCCGATACGACGATCATCGAGCCGACGTCGGGCAACACGGGGATTGCGCTGGCGTTTGTGGCGGCGGCGAAGGGGTATTCGTTGATCCTGACCATGCCGGAGACCATGTCGCTGGAGCGGCGCACGCTGCTGGCGATGCTGGGGGCGCGGCTGGTGCTGACGCCGGGGACCGAGGGCATGAAGGGGGCGATCCGGCGTGCCGAGGAACTGGCGAAGGAGATACCGGGGTCGTGGATTCCGCAGCAGTTCGAGAACCCGGCGAATCCCGAGGTGCATCGTCGGACGACGGCGGAGGAACTCTGGCGGGACACCGATGGCCAGATCGACATCCTGGTGGCTGCGGTGGGGACGGGCGGGACGATCACGGGATGCTACGAGGTGATCCGGCCGCGCAAACCGTCCTTTTGTGCGATCGCGGTCGAGCCGAAGGATTCGCCGGTCATCAGTCAGACCTTGAAGGGCGAGCCCTTGAAGCCGGGGCCGCACAAGATTCAGGGGACCGGGGCCGGGTTTGTGCCGGCGAACCTTCATCTGAAGGGGGAGGGCGGGGAGGAACAGATCACCGAGTGCATCCCGGTTTCCAACGATGACGCTTTCGCCATCGCGCGCCGGTTGGCGCGGGAGGAGGGCATCCTCGGCGGGATTTCGACGGGCGCCAACGTGTGGGCCGCGTGCGAAGTGGCGCGGCGACCGGAGAACAAGGGGAAGACGATCGTGACGATCGCCTGCTCGACCGGGGAGCGCTACCTCAGCACCCCGCTGGCGGCCGAGGCGCGCGCGGAAGTGGGAGGCTGAGAAGGCCGGCTGGCTTCGTTGCTTCCCGGTCTTCGCGCGGTCGCGGGACTGGCGGGGATGCTCCCTCGTCGCACCTCGCCATCCGGCCTTTTCCGGGACAACAGGGCCCCTTCCAGTTTTCCGACAGGCTCTTATCGGGGCGGTGCCTGGGGCGGGGCTGGCGAAGCCGGGGTGGAGTCCGTTGACGGGGCTGGGACGGCACTGGCGGCATTGAAGGCGGCATGGAGGACGCCTATCGCCTCGGCGGTCGGAGGGCCGGACACATGGGCTCGCAGGCGCCCCTGCGCATCGACGATGTACACGTTGGCCTGGCGCCTCGTGTATTCGAGTTGGCCGGTCACGGTGCCGTCGAAGTCGAGCAGGACGGGGCGGGGTTGGGTGCGCCTTACGGATTCGGCGATGCGGCTTTGAAACATTCTGGGAATTCCCCGGAGGGCGGCGACGCCCACGATATCGGCGCGATCGCCCCAGTGTTGTTTGAGGGTGGGGATCCAGGATTCCACGGTCTCGACCCCCTGGCGGTCGCCGACCACGAGCAGGAGCGGGCGTGAGCGTGGAAATTCGGTGTGGTGGGTGTGACCCGACTGGTCCTGGAGTTCGAAGTTCCTGAGAACGATCGGGTCCGGCGATGCCGCGTGAGTTTCCGGGGCGACTGCCGTGGCCAACGCGACGGCCAAGGCCAAGGCCAGGCACGCGGGGACAGGATGGAGGGCGCCGGCTTCACGCGGCCTGGCCGCGCCGGTCCCGCCCTTCCGCGGGGACCTTGACCCGATTCCCACCGGGCGGCAGGTGAACGATCGCATCGTCATGGGGCGGGAGGATGGCCGATGGGAGTGGACGACGGGGGATAACTGCGGCCACGCCATTCCATGGGTTGTCCGCGCCATTGTCGGAACAGGGCGACCCACTGGATGGCCATCAGGACCAGGATGCCGACCGGATGGAGGAGTGCGCCCAGTGCGCTTTGATGGAAGCGCAGGGTGGCAAGGATTCTCGGCAGGTAGGAGAGGAGGATGGCCAGGATGCCGAGGCGGAAGGCGTCCGTTCCCATCGACGCCACGCCGGCCACGATCCAGGGGAGCACCTGTCCGCCCAGGAGGAGGATGGACCAGGGCACGATGGCAGCCGGACTGGCCATGCCCTCGGTGGCGTTCTTGGCGAGACCCTGCCAGACCTCGGACGCGGACCGGTACATCCGACAGGTGGCGATGTCGGTGGCATCGAAGAGGTCTGTGAAGTGACCCGCATTCCGGAACGCTCTGGGGAGGGTGACGCCGTCGTGAAGGGAGGTCCGGATGGTCCGATGTCCTCCGGAGGCGAGGTAGGGCGTACGGCGGGCGAGGAAGAGTTGACCGCATCCTGCGGCGAAGGCCGGCCAGCGGCTTCGTCGGGCGGCGAGCATGGGGAGGAATCCGAGCAGCACGAAGTGAATCAGGGGGAGGAGGAGACGTTCGAGGAGGCCGACCGTTTGCTGGTGGGGAACGCCGCTCAGGAGGTCGATTTGGGGGTGCTGCTGCATGTGCCGGACGAGGCGTTCCAGGGCGTCCGGCAGGAGGCGGACATCGGCATCCAGGAACAGGAGGAGATCGTGTCGGGCCTCATTGGCCAGTTGCCAGCAGGCGTGTTGCTTGCCGCACCAACCCTCGGCCAGGGGTTGGCCCTGGATCAGGCGGATTCTGGGATCGCGGTCCGAAGCGGACCTGACGAGGGAGGCGGTGGCGTCGGTGGAGTGATCGTCGAGGACCACCACTTCCAGGGGTGCGGAACCGGCGGCATGAAGGACGGATTCGAGTGCCGACTGGATGGTGGCGGCTTCATTGCGGGCGGGGATGAGGACGGAGATTGCGGGCAGACTGGCAGGGGCGGGGGCGGTTGCCGGTGTGGGTCGGCCGAGGCGGCGGTAGAGGGGGAGGTTGGAGAGGAAGAGGACGGCCGGGAGGGCGGCCAAGGCAACGGCGATCCAGGCGGGGAGGATCATAATGTTCCGTGTCTGGCATCGAAGGGGCGGCCTTTGGACCAGGCTCGGAGGCGGCGCCAGGTGTCGTAGCCCGGGCCGATTCCGGCGCGACCGGACAGCAACGGGACGAAGGCTTCCGGGCGCCGGTCGCGGGCGTCTTGTGCGAGGGCATCCATGGTGACTTCGAGGGCCGACTCACAGGCTGCGGAGCAGAGTTCCGGATCGCGTTTCTGGTCGGGCGGGAGGACGACAGGGGGGCCAAACCGGACGAGCACTTCGGGGAGGCGTTCGTGCCACCAGGTGTACTCGATGGCGAGTGGGACGAGGCTCAGGACGTGACCGGTTGCGGGAGGGGGTGAGGGGAAGGGAGCCGGTTGGCGGGAGCAGCGGGTTGCGAGGTGTCCGAGACCGGGACGGAAGGCGAGGGGACGTTCGCGTGCATCCGAGAATCGCCCTTGCGGGGTCACCCACAGCATGGTGCCGGGTTGCTGCAGGAGGGAAACGGATCGGCGCAGGAACGTGGCGGCGCCACGGGGGGATCCGCCCTCGACACCGAAAAAGCCGAGGCGCTCGAAGAAGCGGTAGCGGGTCAGTGCTGCGGCGTCGATGGGTGCGAATGGTCTTCGGTCGGGGAACCAACGCGCCCAGAGCAGGAGGCATATCAAGGGGTCCCACCACGAGGCGTGATTCAGGAATACGACGAGGGGTGCGGGGGTGTCGTGGATGGGCGGTGGGGAAGCCTTGCTGATCCGGACGGCGTGGAAATGCCTGGAGACGTACCATCCTGCGTACGCGGCGAAGAGGGCGCGCAGGCGGGGTGAATCGGGGGGGACGGCACGGGCAGCCAGGCTCATGGGCTGATGGATTCCTGCCGGACGAAGGGTTGATGACGGCGCCGCCAGGCGGCCCGCACGAGACGCAGCAGGGCCCGCCAGCGGAGGGAAAGACGGGTGCCGTGGGTCCATTCGAGCGAGGCGGCGAACAATTCGTCGTCGCCCTCCCTGGCGGGTTCCAGGTGCGGCATCCAACGGCCGCGCCGGACGGCGACCACCTTGATCCGGGTGAGTTCCTCCATGCCCTCCCGCCCTCGGGTCAGGCCGAAACCGCTGGCGCCGCGACCGCCGAAAGGCACCCGGGGGTCCGCGGTGGGCAGGATGAGGTCGTTGAGGCTGACCACGCCGGCGGAGACCCGGGCCGCCAGGTCCAGACCTGCAGCGACGTCGCGGGTGAAGATCGAAGCACCGAGGGCGTACGGGCAGTGGGCGGCTGCCCCAAGCGCTTCGGCATCGTCTTCCACAGCCATCAGGGAGAGGACCGGAGCGAAGAGGTCTTCCTGCATCAGTCGCATGCCGACGGTGGCGCGGGAGACGATCACCGGACCCGACGACAGGTCTTCGCCGACGCGGTCCGAACCGAGGAGGATGGCGCCTCGGGCGCGGGCGGCGAGGACGAGGGGCACCAACCGTTCACGCTGCCGTTCGGCGATCGGGATGGGAGCCAGAGAAGGCAGAGCCGTGGCCAGACGGCTTTCCAGTTCGGCGTGGACCGATCGGTGGGCAAAGACGCGGCGCGGGGCGATGCAGGTGGCGCCGTCATTGAGGCGGAGGCCGAAGAGGAGGGCTTCGACCACCCGTTCCAGGCTGGCGTCGGAACGGACGAAGACGGCGTCATTGCCGGACAGTTCCAGGGTGCAGGGGATGAGGTGGCTGGAGGCGGCCCTGAGGACCGAGCGGCCGGACTCTGCGGAACCGGTGAGGAGGATTTTGTCGGGATGGCGCTGGATGGCGGCACCGACCGATTCGACGGCCACGGGCAACAGGCCGAGGAGGCGGGGATCGAGGCCGGCCTGGGTGAGGAGTTCGGCGAGGGCCACGGCGGCGGACTGGCCTTCCGGGCTGGGCTTGAGGACCACGGCATTGCCCATGGCCAGGGCCTGGAGGACTTGGACGCCTGGAAGGAAGAGGGGGTAGTTGGAGGGCGTCAGGATCAGGACGACGCCGAGCGGTTCCCTTCTCACCTCGGAGCGCACCCCCCACAACCAGGGGGGGCGACCGGCGACTCCCAACGGTCTGGGACGAAGGATTGCCGACGCCGTTCGTTCGATGAACCGGCAGGCATCGGCCAGGGGAACCAGTTGAGCGGTGAGGGTTTCGCAGACGGGTCTGCGAACGGTGGCGGCGAGCGGGACTGCCTGGCGGGCGAGGAGGCCCCGGAAGCGTCGCAGCACCGTGAGGCGTTCCGGGAGCGGGCGATGGGCCCAGAGGCGTTGGGCATTGCGGGCGGCGGCGAAGGCGGCCACCACGGCGGTCTCCATCTGAGGAGACGGCGGGGGCAGTCTGCGGGTGGTGGACTTGGGGGGACTCACGCCGACAGGGGCTGGGTTCCCGGCAGAGGTGTTTCGAGGCGATCCTCCGAGGTGGCCCAGGTTGGGGACACTCCCAGATCCTCGAGGACGAGTCGCGAACTGATGCGGGCGCTTTCGAAGATCACGGGAAGGCCGCTGCCGGGATGGGTGCCACCGCCGACGAGGTACATGCCATCGAACTCCTCGAAACGGTTCCGGGGTCTCAGATGGAGCATCTGGTCGAGGGTATGCGCGAGATTGAAGGTGGCCCCGCGGTAGATTTCGTAACGGTTCTCCCAGTCCGCCGGAGTGAGGATTGACTCGAACCGTATCTGCCGGCCGGCGAGGTCGAAACCCGCCGCCTTGATTCGGTCGAGGGCCAGTTCGCGGAAGCGGGAGCGTTCGCGGGACCAGTCGATGTTGGGATGTTGATGGCTGACGGGGAGAAGGACGTAGAGGGCCGAATGGTCCCGGGGCGCGAGGGTGGGATCGGTGACGCTGGGGTTTTCCACGTAGAACGAGGGATCCTCGCTGAGGACGTGGCGGGACTCGATGTCCTCGAGGTTTCGGCGGTAGTCGTCGGCGATGTAGATGTTGTGATGAGGCAGATCGAACCGGCCCTCGACCCCGAGATACAGCATGAAAGTCGAGCAGGAGTATTTCTTGCGGGCCAGGCGTTGATCCGTCCACCGGCGTCGGCGGGCGTTGGGGACCAGCCGCGAGATGCCGCGTGCAAAGTCGGCATTCATGACGAGGGCATCGCAACGGTAGCGGGCCTGCCGGGTCCTTACGCCGACGGCCCGGCGGCCTTCGAAGAGGATTTCCTCGACGGGTTCGTTCAGGCGGATCCGGACGCCGAGGCGTTCGGCCAGGCGGGCCATTCCCTGGCTGAGGGCATTGCAGCCGCCGATGGGGTGGAAGACACCATGTTCGTATTCGAGGAAGGAAAGGATGCTGAAGAGGCTGGGACAACGGAACGGGGACATTCCGAGGTACTTCGACTGGAAGCAGAAGGCCAGCCGGATGCGGGGGTCGTGGAAGAACCGCTTAAGGTAGGTATCCACCGACTGATGGGGGCGAATCATGGGAAGCATGCGCAGCAGCCGCAGGCTCAGAAGGCTTTTCCATCCGGGGAAGGGGTTCTGCAGGCAGGGAAGCATGGCCTGCATCTTGGTCCGGTTTTCAGACAGGAAGTTGCGAAATCGCGGGGCGTCGCCGGGTGCGATGGCGGCGATCTGCCGCTCCATCTCGGCCACATCGGGAGTGCAACGAAGTTCGCCGCCCCCTCCGAAGATCAGGCGATACTGCGGGTCCAGCCGCACCATGGGCACTTCCTTGTCCAGATCCGCCCCACCGGCGGCGAAGATGTCTCGAAGCACCTGCGGATAGAGGAAGAAGGTCGGACCGAGGTCGAACCGGAATCCGTTCGATTCGATGGCGGACGTGCGACCTCCGACGGAGGGGAGCCTCTCGAGGATTTGAACGCGCTGTCCGCTCGCGGCCAGCAGAATGGAGGCAGCGAGGCCGCCCGGCCCCGCCCCGACGATGGTGATTTCCTTGCTCATGGAAAATGAAGATTCCCCCGGAGGAAGATGAACCACTGCCCGGGCCTGCCGCCATGAGGCGCTTTTCCCGATCTTCTGTCGATATCCACATCACCGCCGGGGACCCGTCATGGTCCACCGGCGGTGATTCGAGCAGGGTTGGTAGGGGGGGGCTTGGGGGGGATCAGGCCGCATCCGGGAGCGCCTCCCGCTGTTCGATCCACTTGCGCAGCTTGGTGAGGGCGATGTTCTGAAGCTGGCGGATGCGCTCTCGGGTGAGGTTGAACAGGACACCGACCTCTTCGAGGGTTTTTTCCGAACCTCCCTCTAGGGCGAAACGCTGGCGGAGGATCGTCAGTTCCCGGTCGTTGAGGCGGTCGAGGAGTTCGCGAACCAGGTCCGTCCTGGTCCGTTGTTCGAGGTCCTGATAAGCGGTGCTCGACCGTTCATCGGCGATCACCTCGGAGATCGTGCTGCTGTCGTCATCTCCGAGTTGGGCATCAAGGGAGATGGTGCTGAGCATGGCCCGGCGCATCTTCCTGATCCGGCTCATGGGCAGGCCCAACTCGTCGGCGATCTCCTCGTCGGTCGGTTCCCGCTTCAATTCGTCATGCAGGCGGGAATGGGCGCGCCAGAAGTGGGCGATACGGTCTCGGAGGTGGATGGGGATGCGGATGGTGCGGGATTGGTTGGCCACCGCCCGTTTGATGGCCTGTTTGATCCACCAGGAGCTGTAGGTGGAGAACTTGGCTCCCTTGGTGGGATCGAAGTAATCCACCGCCTTCATCAGGCCGATGTTGCCCTCGTTGACGAGGTCCAGAAGGGGCACTCCATGGTGTTCGTAGTCGCGGGCGATCTTGACGCACAGCCGGAGGTTGGCGCGGATCATGTGTTCCCTGGCGCGCTGGTCGCCTTTCTGAATGCGCTGGGCCAATTCCACCTCCTGATCGGGCGTCAGGAGGGGCACTTCGCACACTTCGCGGAGGTACTGTTCGAGGGGTGATCGGACGCCCAATTCGCGGGGGACGGACTCGATGGGATTGGTCTTCGGAAGGGGCGCGGACAGCGATGGATCCTGGGGGGGCTGATCTTTGTGGATCGGAGGCGACGTTCGGGGCGCCTCACGAGGGGTGCGACGGGCTGCTGCGTCGATGGAACCTTTGGGACCGACCCTTTTCAGTGTTTTCTTCATTCCCATATCCTCTCGATTCGATGCTTCGCCAATAAAGGACTGAACCGATCCGATTCAGCGTACCCTTTCCTAGACCACGGAGAGCCAACCTCTGTTCAACATTTTTCCCCATGGGTTAGACACGTCTATGTTTTGTCTATGCAGTGCGCTTTGTCAATTGTTTGTTTAACAAACGGTGGACGCAATGGCCCAGAAGAGGGTCCAGATCAACCGCTGTGGGTTAGGGCATGCGTCTATTCGATAAAGCTGTGTCAATAATGCCATTGAATGCGTCTATCCTTTGTCTATAGTACCGCGGTGGTTCAACTTCAGCATCCCATCCAGGTCGTCTCCCGCCTGACGGGTTTAAGTCCCCACGTGATCCGCGTGTGGGAGAAGCGTTATCGGGCAGTGACGCCGGCCCGGACGGAGACGAACCGTCGATTGTATACCGATGACGAGGTGGAGCGATTGCGGTTACTGGGATTGGCGACGGAGGCGGGGCACAAGATTGGGATTATCGCGAAGCTGCCCCTGGAGGATCTGCAGCGTTTGGTGCGGTTGACGTCGGGTTCGGCGGGGGGGGATGCGAACGGGACCGGGGAGAGCCGGGGCGGGAATGGTCATCCGGCCCAGGGAGGGCAGCGATGGGGTGGGGCATTGGGGCAGGAGCGAGGACTTGGGGCGGAGGGGCGGGCTTCCCGGGAGTTGGTACAGGCGGCGATGGAACGAATCCGGGCATACGATGCGGATGGACTCGTTCAGGCGATGGAGCAGGGGGCGATGCACTTCGGGTACAGCGGGTTGCTGCATCGAATTGTATGTCCGTTGGCGCGGGAGATCGGCGAGCGCTGGCAAAGGGGGGAGATTGCGGCGGCGCATGAGCACTTCGCCTCTGCGGCCATACGCGATTTTCTGGTGCGAACGGGACGTCCTTTTGCGTTATCGGACACGGCCCCGCGGGCGGTGGTGGGGACTCCCGCCGGGCAGTTGCACGAACTGGGGGCGGTGATGGTGGCTGCTTTGGCGAGCAACCTGGGATGGCGGACCATTTACCTCGGGTCGAGCCTCCCGGCGGCCGAGATTGCCGGCGCCTGCAAGCAGAACCGGGCTTCGGCGGTCCTGCTCAGCCTCGTGTATCCGTCGGATGACCCGCAGTTAGGGGGCGAAATGGTGCTTCTCCGGAAGCTGCTTCCGCCCGAGGCGGAGATAGTGGTGGGTGGCCGAGCCTCCCGTTCCTATGGACCGTTCCTTAAGGAGATACGGGCCATTTGTCCCGGCGACCTCGACGAGCTGCGGGGCGTGCTCGAGGAGATGCGGGAATCCGGGATGGAGGGAACGGACTGACGGGTTGGGTGGCGGTCTTGGGGAGGTCTACCTGACGAGGCGCAGTCCGGCCTTGTCGGACAGTTCGATCTCCCGGGCCCGGTCGGGGATTGGGGCATTTTGTGGAGCGCCGCCGGGGAATCGCCACCAGAGGCGTGTTCCGGGGGTCACCCCGCCGAGGATCTGGATCCTGGAATCCTGGGAATATCGCCCGCTGCCGAGGCGCACCTCCCGCAGAGGACCGGGTCCGTCGTCGCGCAGAAGTCGGAGCTGGGCGCCGGCTGCATCGGGATTGGCGGCGGTGCCTTGCAGGCGCACGCGAAGTCCGGGTTGTCCCGTCCTGTTGAGCCAGGCGGTCAGTGGACCGGAGTTCTGGGTCACCAGCAGGTCGGGCCTGCCGTCCGCGTCGAGGTCAGCGACGGCCGCTCCGCGCTGTTCTCCATGGATCCTCAGGCCGCTGTGGGCACCAGAAACCGGGGCGAACCGTCCGGTTCCGTCGTTGACCAGAAGCAGTCCGCGTCCGGCGTCCTGCCGATCGTCCTCGTCGCGCGGTCCGAAGAAGTTCTGGACGCAGAAGAGGTCCTCGTTGCCATCTCCGTCGAAGTCGGCCACGGCGAAGCCGAAGATGGGGGTCCACTGGGCTTCGGGGGGAAGTTCGATGAGATCGAAGTGACTGCCGCGATTGAGCAGGACGACGGAAGCGAGGGTGGTGGCCTCGACGGAGGCGAAGCGCGGGGCGTGTTCTCCGAGGAGACGGCTCACATTGGCCCGGGCGAAATCGGCATGCCGGGGGAAGGCGGCGGGCAGCCAGCGCAGCTGGGTGGCGAGAGTGTCCCGGGTGCGAAAGGGCAGTTGATCCCGTTCGCCGGGATGCCAGTAACTCTCGACGATGGCCACCCGGCCGTCGCCTTCGAGATCGGCGAAGTGCAGCTGCCAAGGACCGCCGGGGGCCCGCTGCTGGTAGCTGTTACGTCCCCAATTGCCCGCAACGAGATCGATGCGTCCGTCCCCGTCGAAGTCCGCCGCAGCGATCCCCTGCCAGACGCCGCGCACCCGATCGAGACCGAGGTTGGAAGTGATTTCGCGCGGTTGTCCGTCGGACCAGCGAAAGACGCGCAGGGGACCCCACTCGCAGGCGAGCACGAGTTCCTGGGTGCCGTCTCCGGTGAGGTCGGCGAAGAGGGCGCCGGTTACCAGGCCGATGCCTGCGAGGGCCCGGCCGGCCTCCGCAAGTTCCTCCAGGCGCCCGCCTTCGTTGCGGAACACCCGGGTATCCGCCGCCTCCGGGTAGCGACCCGCGACCATCCGTCCAGCCACCACCAAGTCAAGGTCCCCGTCACCATCGATATCCCCGACCGCCATCGGCCCGGGACTGCTGCTCCCGCCCGGCAGAGCAGGTCCGGGGCTCCAACCGGAGGCAGTCCGGTCAAACCGCAGGACGGCGGGGTGGCCGGGCGAAGCCGATTCGTAGTTGGCCGTGGCGAGGAGGACCGTGGTGGTGCCTTCGACGAAGGACGCTGCGAGGAGGCCCAGTGTGTCGTCCGGGCTTTCGGTGCCCCAGGCGATCGGGTCCGGACCCATTTCGGGGCCGGTCGGAGTGGGACGCACCAAGGCACTTCGCGGAATGCCTCCGCGTCCGTTGCCAATCAGGACCCGGTCATCATCCTGGTGCGAGCCATCGAGCCAGAGGACTCCGGGTCCCTGGAAGGATTGGCGCCAGGGCAGCAGGGGCTGACGGGTGAACTCGTCGAAATCCGGGTCGTGGTGGAGCATTTCAGGCGGGACGGCGACGGGGACGAAGTGCGGGGAAGGGGTTTCGGATGGGGTGGCAGGTGAGGGACCCGGCCGGGCTCCGGACTGGTGGATTTCGTAGAGGTTGTCGGGGAGGGCTCGGGAAACGCGGGAGAATGTCCCGTCCCGCCAGCGCACTTCGATGGAGAGGCCGGAGGTGTTGGTGCCCGTGGCGAACGTGCGTTGATGCTGGTCACTCGAGAGGTAGCGCCCTCCGGTCAGCATTTCCTGCTCCTGCACGGGCACAGGGCCGCCCAGGACGCGGATTCGGGCCCCGGTGCCATGGGTATTGGGCGGCTGTCCGACCAGGCGCACGGCAATGCGGGGACCGGTGGCTTCGTTGCGACAGATCAGGGGGGCGTGATTGAACGAATTGCCAACGACGTCGAGGTCGCCGTCGTTGTCGAGGTCGGCGAGCGCCATTCCGTGGGTGACCACTCTGAAATCGAAACCCCACTCGCGGCTGACGTCTTCGAAGGTGCGATCGCCGCGGTTCCTCCAGGCAAGGTGCGGTGAGTCGAGGGGCGGATAGCGCAGGAGTTGGTCCACGAACGAGTCATTGAAGCGCCGGCCCTCGCCGCGCCCGGCACCGCCGGCGACGTCGAGATCGTTGACGTCGTGGGGATACCCGCTGGAGATGATCAGGTCCTCGTATCCATCGAGATCCACATCCAGAAAGATCGGCGTCCAGGACCAGTCGCTGGTTGCTGTGGCGGAGTACCAGCCGATCTCGGCGTAGGTGCCGTCCCCGCGATTCAAAGCCATGATGCTGCGCGAGAATTCGTCCCGGTAGAATGGATCCCTGGGACGACGCCAGTCGGGATCGGCGCCGCGAACCACGTGGGTCATGTGGCGGAAGTGGTCCACGGGGAGCATTTCGACCGTGTAGAAATCGAGGAATCCATCCCGGTCGATATCGGCGACGTCCACGCCCATGGAGGCGTAGCTCATATTGCGGATGGCCAGGGAAGGGGCCTCGCGGAACCGGCCCTTGCCATCATTGATCCAGATGCGGTCGGGCGTTTGAAAGTCGTTGCAGACAAAAATGTCTGGGAATCCGTCGCCGTTGATGTCCCGCAACTGGACGGTGAAGCCGAGGTCCGGGGGCGCGGCGGGGAACGGTTTCCCCTGTTCATCAGTGAAATGGTCGGGCCAGGAGATCGGGACGAAGCGGGCGCCTCCCTGGTTGAGGAAGATGAGGTCAGGTTCGCCGCTTTCGTAGAGCTTGTTGTTCAGGATCTGGAGGCGGCGGCCGGGCCGGCCGGTGACCACGGGCTGGCCACCGACCATGCGGGTGGCGATGGCCGCACCGTCACGAAGGAACGCCTCCACCGCGAAGCGGGCCACATACAGGTCGAGCCAGCCGTCGCCATTCAGGTCCGCGGCGGCCGAGGAGGTTGCGGCACCCGGGATGGAGATCCCGGCCTGGTCGATCACGTTGGTGAAGGTGCCGTCACCTTGATTCAGGAAGAGGGCGTCCGGCCCCAGGAAGGAGGTCACGTGCAGATCGAGAAGCCCGTTGCCGTTGAAGTCCGCGAACAGGGCGCCGGTTGAGAGGAGGTGGCGTGCCGCGACGCCGGCCTGTTCGGTCACGTTGGTGAACCGCCAGCCGCCCAGATTCCGGTAGAGGGCATTCGGGCCTTCGAGGTTGCAGAAGTAGATGTCGCACCAGCCGTCGCCGTCGAAATCGCCGAGAGCCACACCCGAACCGTTCATGAGGTTCTGGCGACGCGAGTATCGGGCGGGTGAACAGTAGTTGGTCCAGGTGATGCCCAGATCCGCAGGGGCAAGGCGGGTGAAGCCCGTTCCCTGGGTCGAAGGTTTCAGAGGAAGGCGCCGGTAGCCGTCGCCCTCGATCCAGTCCAGTTGGGGCGCTTCACCTCCCTGGGCGATCAGGGCATACAGGCCCATGGCCAGGAAGCAGGGGCGGACGAACGGCGGCATGGGACGTTGCTACCAGAGAACCAGCGGGGGGACCAACCGTGGAACGGCTCTCAATCCCCGGAGGGGAGGTCTTGGTTCCGGGACCCCAAAGCGGGTATCGATGGCGATGCGCATGCGAGGATCTCTCGGACTGGGAATTGGGCTGGCCACCTGGCTGGCGGCTGCGGCGGATCACGAAGTGGCCTGGTTGGACACGGTGCAACGTCCACCCGCTTTCGTGGCGGAACACGGGCACGTTCTGACGCCACTGCTGCGGGAGGAGGCAGGGACGTTGGAGGACATGCGGCTGGACTGGGAAGCGCGACGGCAGGGGCTGCGATCCCGCTGGCTGACGTTCCTGGGGCCCCTTTCGCGCCGGCATTTGGCGGGGGGGCCGGCGCGTGAAGCCCCTCGGTGGAGCGTGCTGGAGGAGGATCGTCCCAACGGGGTGCGCCGACTGCTGATTCGGTATGCGGTGGAGTCGGATCAGGAGGTGGAGGCGTATCTGATGTTTCCGGGCGACGGGCATTCGCCGCGTCCGGGCGTGGTGGTGTTCCACTCGACGGTTCGGCAGTCGATCCTGCAGCCGGCAGGGATCGAGGGGGAGCCGGAGAAGGCGTTTGGACTGCGCCTGGCGCAGCAGGGGTACGTCACGCTCTCGCCGCGCAACTTCCTGTGGACCGCGAATCGAAGCATGGACGCGGCGGGTCAGGCGCGACGATTTCTTGAGCGTCACCCTGGGGCGAGAGGGATGGACCGGATGCTGCTGGACGGTCTCGTGGCGGTGGATGTGCTGGCGTCGCTGCCAGAAGTGGATTCGGCACGGTTGGGGTGCGTGGGGCACTCGTTGGGCGGCAAGGAGGCGCTGTACCTGGCGGCCTTTGATGAGCGGATCCGGGCGACGGTCAGCAGCGAGGGCGGCATTGGAACGCGGTTTTCGAACTGGCACGACGATTGGTACCTGGGGCCGGGAATCCGGGAGGCGGGCTTCGAACGGGAGCATCACGAACTGCTGGCCCTGGTGGCGCCGCGGGCCTTCCTGCTGATTGGCGGAGAATCGGCGGACGGGGACGCCAGTTGGCCCTTTATGGACGCGGCCCTGCGGATCTACCGCCTTTACGGACCGATGGCACGCCTGGGTTTGTTCAATCATCGACAGGGCCACTCGGTGCCACCGGTGGCTGTGGAGCGGATGGAGGCATGGTTGAGGGCCTACCTTCGTTGAAGGGATTGGGCGTTCCGGGATGGGGGGAGCCCGGGGTGGCTTCGCGGGCGATTCGGGCGCGACCTCTGCCGGGTTGTCCATGGTCTGAGCCATCGACCCGGGCGACGGCCTTCGAGTCGCCGCGCAAGAAGCCACGGTGCGAAGTTCAGGCATGCCCTGGCAATAACGCATCGAACGGCTGAACGGCTGGCCGTGTGGAACAGGCTGGGGCTCGACATCGTCCGGCGACCTGATAAAGTGCCCTCCCTTGTGCGGAACCGGTTGACGGTCAGGAGGACAGCGGTCCTGCGAAGCACAGTTCCGAAGGCGACGGAGAGGTGGCCGAGTGGCTGAAGGCGGCGGTTTGCTAAGTCGGTGAAAATCCCCTGAAATCCCAGCAAAAGCCGCATTTGCCTTTGGGATTTGCCATTTGATTTGCCATAAAATCAGCTTTGTCGTACTCTGCGGGTATGACAGCGACCCCTGGCAGAGGCCGGCCCCGCAAGAGCGGCTTCAGCGTCGTTCGGTTTCGGAACCCCAGCGGTGACCTCGTCTGGAGGGTGCAGGGTAGCGCCGACGGCCGGCGGGTGCGGGAGAACTACCCCAGCGAAGCCCGGGCTTTGGAGCGTCGCCGCGAACTGGAGCGCGAACATCTTCAAGCGGAACCGGAGCCGGAATCCTTGCGGGCCACCTCGCTGACGCGGGAACAGCTTTCGGAGGCGGAAGCCGCCTGGGTCAAGCTCGCCCAGGCGGAGGCTGGACCGGGCAGCCTCCTCGGTGCCGTAGACGTTTGGCTTCGGATGCGCGCCGAGGGCCAGCTCGTTCCGGTCGTTGTATACTTCGGCGACGCCATGGACCAGTTCCAGACCTGGGTGAACCAGACGCCCACGCTGCGCGACAGGACCAGGAAGAACCTCCGAACGCGCCTGGAGAAGTTCCGGGTCCGGGTCGGGCACCGTGCGATCCACGAGATCACGCCGGACGACGTGGACCGGCTCCTGAACAGCCGTCAGGTCTCCGCCCGCTCCAGGGCCAACGACCGTCTCGTCCTCTCCCGGCTCATGAGCTGGTGCATGGAGCGTCCCCGCTGCTGGATCAAGTCCAACCCGGTGAGCGTGGTGAAGGTCGAGGTTGGCGAACTCGAAGAGCCCACCCTCCTGACCGTGGCCCAGGCCGAGGCCCTGCTGCGCGCCGCCCAGGAGACTGACGGTGGCCGGATGGTGCCTTATCTCGCCGTCGGCTTGTTCGCCGGCATCCGCAACGCGGAGCTGGGGCGGTTGACGTGGGGGCAGTTCAACCTCGCCGATGGAACCGTGCGCCTGGAGGGCAGGCAAACCAAGCCGGGCAAGGCCCGCGTCGTGGACCTTCAGCCGAACCTGATCGCCTGGCTGAAGTGGGCTGACGCTCATGGCCAGCGCGATCTGGCCTACGACCAGCGCTCGTTCGTTCGGGTGCGGGAGGCGGCTGGGTTCATAGACTGGCCCGTCAACGCCATCCGGCACACGGGGCTCAGCTTCCTGCTCAAGCGGCTGGGCAGCTTCGCCGACACGGCCATGGCAGGCGGGAACTCCGAGAAGATGCTGCGGGAGCACTACGTGGGGCGGGTTTCGGCGGCGGACACCGAGAAATTTTTCGGCCTGCTGCCATGAGCCGGCGGCTTTTCCGCTGGTAAACGACAGCGATTCAGGCAGATCGGACTTTTGTGGATTTATACTTGACGGACTCTACACAGGTTTGACATTCTTGGCGGTTTTTGTGGTAGTCTGGCGGCTGACATGCAGACTACTGACTCTCCCCCGGCCGCAAGAGCCGTGTATCTCACCACCGCCGAGGCCCTCCGGCTCTTCAAGGGCCTGGTCCAGCCCCCGCCCTCCCGGCGCACCGTCATGCTGTGGCTCAGGCGCCATAGGGTGCGCAGCGTGCGCCCCACCGGCAGCCGGGTGGGTGGCGCCAGCTATCTCTGGCACCGCGGCGACGTGGAGAAACTCCAGACGAGGTTCGCGACCGGGAAACTGTGAAACCCCAAAAAAACAAACGAACATGACCGAGAAAAAAACCATCCTCGACGAAAAAGTAGACGAGATGCTCGCAATCGCACGAGACATCGTGCTGCCCGGACTGGACGCCGAACAGTGTATACAGCGCGGGCTGGAGATGTGCGGCGGCGCCGTCGACAGAGAGCTCCTGGCCCAGATTTATCGAGTCGGATGCGACGGGGATCCGGAGAACGCCGCCCGCATCCTACTGAGCATGAGCGCCAATGCCAGGGACTGGCTGGACATACCGGCCCCGCAGCGGATCCCCATCATGAGCAAACCCATCCCGGTCCTCCGATACGGGGCCAGCGAAATCGAGGAGCACGACCTGGTGCCCTGGCGCGATCTCACTGTACCCCAGTTCCGGCGCGCCGTGGACGTCAAAAGACGATGCCTGGTGCCGCTGGATACCCAGCTCGCCCGGATGGGCAGACGCCGGAAGGCCCGCGGCCCCAAGTGGGAGATGCTGGAAAAGGGCCTGGGCTTCCCCCGCAAGTGCGAATTGTCCAATAAAGAGGTTGCAGAAATCATCTGCGAAATGGCACGCCTCGGCAAGTTCAGCGAAAAGCGCGCCGTGGCCATGATCCGCGAGCTGAGAGCGTCCTGATCGAAAAGCGGACGGCCCTCAGCGCCAACTGGGGGCCGTCCAGGAAACCAACCAGACATGCCTGCCTTACCGCCTGCGGGCGGGCCCAGCAAGCCCGAACCCATCGAGATCGACGAGTCGATGCTGTCCATCCCGCCTGGGGAGGGGGCGGAGGGTCTCGTCATCGCGCTCAGGCGCGCCGCCGTCGCCGGAGACGGGGCGATTTTCGACGGCGACCCGCCTCCACCCTGGCAGCCGGGCGAGGTCCTGGATGCACTCTACGCCCGCGCCTGCCTCGATACTCTCGCCCGGCTCCACGTTTTCGCGGCCGATGGCGATGTCCAGGCTGGTTGCCGGACGCGCATCGCGGAGCTCGACCGCATCCTCACTGAGCTCGTCGGTCGC
>JAHCBA010000050.1 GCA_019634625.1 Verrucomicrobiia bacterium | reverse complement strand
CTAAAGCACCCACTCGAGCACCTCCCCAAATGCGCCAGCCATGCCGTGCAACCCAAGTCCGGGCCGTCTGCGTGCTGGCACCCATGGCGTCGAGGTTCCCTCTCGCATCGGCTACGAGCACCCTTCATCATCTGACCTCATTCCCAACCTGCCGATCCTTCACGGACACGCACGGACGCCACCTTGGCGCGATTGATGGCGCACCTGCTTTTCCCATTGGCGATGGGCTGCCGCCTTGGTCTAGTCGGCCTCATCCCACAGGAGACCATGAACACTGAAACCACTCCTTCCAAACGGTTGAGCACAACCGCCCAACCCGTCTCCCGCCGCACCGCGCTCCAGGCCACCCTTGGCTCGGTCGCTCTCTCCGCCATGGCGTTCGAACCCGTCCGCGCAACCGCCGCCGCGACGCCGTCCGCGCCAGACGCCCGCCGCGGCGCCATACGCCGCTATCCGATGCGCAAGTCGATCAACCTCTGGGCCTTCCCCTACCCTGATCGTATGAATCTCAGGGAATGCCTGCAACTGGCCAGGGACGCCGGCTTTGAGGGCATCGAACTCAACTACGACCTGGAGAACGATCTCTCCCCCAAGTCCGGCACCCGCGAATACACGGCTATCCGGCGGATGGCAGACGATATTGGCATCGAGATCAGCGGCCTTTGCTCGTTTCTATTCTGGCCCTATCCCCTGACCAGCAACGACGTCACCAAACGCCAGCGCGGCCTCGAACTCGCCGGCAAGATCGCCCAAGCCGCCCACGACCTCGGCGTGGAAGACGTCCTCGTCGTCCCCGGCGCCGTCCACATCCCGTGGCGTGACGACCATGAACCCGTCCCCAATGATGTCTGCGACCGGCGCGCCCGCGAGGCTGTAGGCCACCTCGTCCGTCAGGCCGAACGCCTCCGTGTCTCGCTCAACATCGAGAACATCTTCTTCAACGGGTACCTCATGACCCCCATGGAGATGAACGCCTTCGTGGACAGCTTCGGCAGCGACCGGGTGCGCGTCCATTTCGACACCGGAAACATCGCTCTGTTCCAGTTCCCAGAGCACTGGATCCCCATCCTCGGTGCCCGCACCAAGAACATCCACCTCAAGGAATTCACCAAGAAAGGCACCGACCACTCCCTCGAGACCTTTCGGCCCCTCCTGGACGGCACCACCAACTGGCCCGCTGTGACCGAGTCGCTCGACCAGGTCGGCTATCGCGGATTCCTCACCTTCGAATACTTCCACCCCTACGCGCACTATCCGGAAGCCCTCATCCACCAGACCTCCGACTCCCTGGACCGAATCTTGGGACGCAAGAGCTGAACCCACACCCAACGCTCCACGAACCAGCCCCTGCCCCGCCCGGCCGGTGCCAAAATGCCGGCAGATCCCCGCCCCCACCGCAGTGGATCAGGGCCCTGGATCAGGGCCCTGGATCAGGGCCCTGGATCAGCGCACCTGGAATCCGTGCCCATCAGTGCCCGTGCGGCACCCCGTGGGAATGCCCATGCCCATGGTGAGCAACGTGATCCTTGTCCGCCTCGCTCTGCAACCGCTCAACGTCTTCCGGGTCTTCATCCCGCACATTGTCGAGCCAGCGCCGCAGCCAGAAGATGAACGCCACCGGGAGGCTGGCCGCGAACACGCAGATCACCAGCATTTCGAAGGTGGGTAGAAAGATCCCGAAAAGTGCTAGGAACACCATGCTCATGTCGTCACCGACCTCTTCCATGCCCCGACCGCTGCCTGCGAAGCAAGCCATCTTCGTTCCAACACCCGTCGTTGCACCGCCTCCCTTCGGTGCGGCACACTCGTCCCCGCTCCGCTTATGGCTGGTCATAGCAAATGGGCAAAGGTCAAACACTTCAAAGGCGCCATCGACGCCAAACGCGCGCGCATCTTCGCCAAACTGAGCCGTGAACTCACCGTGGCGGCCCGGTTGGGCGGCGGGGACCCGGAGATGAACCCGCGCCTCCGCATGGTCCTCCTCAAGGCCCGCGCCGCCAACATGCCCTCCGACAACACCGATCGGGCCATTCGCCGCGGCGTCGGCGGCGACGATGCAGCCCACTACGAGGACCTGACCTACGAGATCTTCGGCCCGGGCGGCGTCGCCATCCTCGCCGAAATCAGTACCGACAATCGCAACCGTACCGCCGCGGAAATCCGCAGCCTCCTCACCAAGAACGGCGGGTCCATCGCCACCGCCGGTTCCGTCACCCGCCTCTTCCAGCGTCGGGGTCAGATCTTCATCGCCCGGGACACGGTCAACGAAGACCGCCTCATGGAAGTCGCCGTCGAAGCCGGCGCCGACGATTTCCGGGCCGACCAGGAAGGCTTCGAAATCCTGACCGATCCCGCCCGGCTCGAAACGGTCGTCAAGACCCTCGAAACAGCCGGCTTCCCCAGCGCCTCAGCCGAAATCGCATTCCTGCCCCTCGTCCATGCCACCGTGGAAGACGCAGCCCATGCCGCCGCGGCAGCCCGCCTCCTCGACCTCCTCGAAGACCACGATGATGTGAAGGCCGTCCACGCCAACGCCGACCTTCCGGCAACCGTCTGATCCGGGCTCCGCCAGCCATGGATGCCCCCGGTTCAACCTTCAGCGTGAGAACCCTTCAGCGGGTAGCCCATCTCGTCCTCCATCACCCGAGTTGGTTCCTGTGGCCCCAGGTCGCCCTGGCTGCCCTTTGCGTCTTCTACACCGTCCACAACCTCGAGTTCTCGACCAGCCGCAGCGATCTCGTTAGCGAGGAACTCCGCTACCACCGCATCTACCTCGAGTTCAAACGCGAGTTCGCCGTCGAGGACGACATCGTCGCCCTGGTCGAAAGCGAAACCCCGGAAAAGAACCGTCAGTTCATCGAACGCCTCGGCGCCCGCGTCGAGGCGGAACCCGGGCTCTTCACCGATGTGTTCTTTCGCGGCGACCTTCCCATGCTCGGGCCCAAGGCCCTCCTCTTTCTCGACGAACCCCAACTGATCGAACTCCGCCAGACTCTCGGCGACTACCGCCCCTTCCTTCAGCGCCTCTCCGGCGCCACCAACCTCCATTCCCTCTTCCAGGTCATCAACCGGCAGTTCCGTTCCGCCCAACGGACGCCGGACGGCGACAACGAATCGCTCCTCGGCGCACTCCCCGCCCTCGAACGGATCGTCACGCAGGCCCGTGAAAGCCTGTCGCGCCCCGGCACCCCGCCCTCCCCCGGAGTCACTGCCCTCTTCGGAGGCGGACCCGAGGCCGAACGCCGCTCCTACCTGACCTTTGATGACGGGCGCATCTACCTCCTCTCCCTCCGGCCCGCCCACGAGGACCTCACCGGCGCCGCCATCCGCCGCCTGCGCGAACTGGTCCACGAAACACGCCTCGAAGTCCCCGGTGTCAACGCCGACATCACCGGCGGGTCGGTGCTCGAACAGGACGAAATGCGCCAGGCCCAGGCCGACACAATCCGCGCCACCCTCGTCGCGCTGGTGCTCATCGGTCTGGTCTTCATCTACGGCTACCACGAGACAGGCCGCCCCCTCAAAGCCATGCTCTGCCTGCTCGTCGGGCTGTGCTACAGCATGGGCTACACCACCCTCACCGTCGGACGCCTCAACATCCTCACCATCACCTTCGCCCCCATGCTGGTCGGCATGGCCATCGACTTCGGCGTCCACCTCATCACCCGCTACGAGGAGGAACTCCGCCATGGCGTCCTCCGCCAGCTCGCCCTCCGCAAGGCGATGATCAACACCGGTCAGGGAATCTTCTCAGGCGCCCTCACCACCGCCGGCGCCTTCTTCGCCATGGCCCTCACCGACTTCGCCGGCGTGCGCGAAATGGGCATCATCACCGGCGGCGGCCTGCTCGTCTGCCTGATCCCCATGATGACCATGCTGCCCGTCCTGCTCCTGAAGGGACGCCAGAACGTCATCGATCGCGGTCGCGGCGACGCCGAACCCTCCCTGCGCGAACGCCTCGAACTCGGCTGGATCCGGCGTCCACGCCTCGTCACCTTCATCGGTCTCGGCGTCAGCCTGCTCTGCCTCACCCAGCTCCCCCGCGTCCGCTTCGACTACGACCTGCGCAACCTCCAGAGCCGGGGCCTCCCCGCGGTCGTCTTCGAAAAGAAGCTCATGAACTCGACCCCGCGCTCCGTCCTGTTCGCCGCGGTCGTCGCCTCCAATGCCCCCCACGCCGTTCACATCGAATCCGCCCTGACCAACCTCCTCACTGTCGCTGAGATCGATTCCATCGCCCCCCTGATCGCCCGGGACCAGGACGCCAAGCTCGCCCTCATCGCCGCCCTCCGGGAAGACCTCGCCCCGCTCCGCTTCCCAATCCCGTCCGGCCTGCCGCCCAATCTCACCGAACTCGGTCAGACCCTCACCTTTCTCCAGGCCTACCTCGGTCAGGCCGCCCAGGCCCTCGAAGAGGAACCCGACCAGACCCACCTCCTTCACCAACTCCGATCCCTGCGCGCCGAACTCGGCCACCTGCGCACGGCCATCTCCCATGGCGACCGTCAACGCACCGCCGCCAAACTCGCCGCCTTCGAAACCGCCTTCTTCGACGACCTCCGCTCCACCTTCGAAACCCTCCGCAACCAGGACGCCTCCGCCCCCCTCCGCATCGAAGACCTCCCCGCCCCCATCCGCCACCGGTTTGTGGGTCAGTCGGGCAAGTTCATGCTCCAGGTCTATCCCACCCTCGACATCTGGGTCCGGTCCAACCAGGCCGCCTTCATCGGCGAACTCCGCGAATCCTTCCCCGAAGTCACCGGCACGCCCGTCCAGCTCTTCGAATACACCAACCTCCTCAAGCAGAGTTACCAGGAAGCCGCCCTCTTCGCCCTCGCCGCCATGGCCGTCCTCGTCTTCCTCCAGTTCCGATCCCTCTCCGCCGTCCTCCTCGCCCACGTCCCCGTCCTTTGCTCCGCCATCTGGCTCACCGGCCTCATGGGCCTCTTCGGTGTCCCCTTCAATCCCGCCAACATCATGACCCTCCCCCTCGTCGTCGGTATCGGCGTCACCTACGGCGTCCACATCCTCACCCGCTTCGCCGAGGAACAGAACCCCGCCATCCTCGCCCGCAGCACCGGCAAAGCCGTCCTCGTCTCGGGCCTCACCACCGTCGCCGGCTTCGCCAGCCTCATGCTGGCCCGCCACCAGGGCATCGTCAGCCTCGGCTTCGTCATGTCCTTCGGAGTCGTCGCCGCCATGCTCGCCGGACTCATCTCCCTCCCCGCCCTCCTCGTCCTCCTCCGCCCGGGCCCCCACCCGGCCGCCAAAAAAGAAACCCAGCGACACTAATGCACCAGTGCCGCTGGGCGGGAGGAACCCAAGGCGTTACCGCCTCTGCCGCTTCCCGTAAGCCCTATCCCCGAACCCGTCAATGGCTTTACTGTCACCCATGAACCAACATCCCAACGCCCCACCTTTTCATCCCCGAGGTTAACCATAACGCCCGACCGTGCCCCTCGCCGATTCCCTCCGTGACCGCCTGGCCGACCTCGATCGCCGCCATCTCCGGCGCTCCCTTCAGCCGGTCGAACCGTCTGTCGGACCCCGCCTCGTGATCGACGGCCGCTCCCTCCTCTCGTTCGCCTCCAACGATTACCTCGGCCTCGCCCGTCATCCACGCCTTCAAGCCGCCGCCCTCGATGCCACCCGCCGCTTCGGGGCCGGCTCCACCGCCTCACGCCTGATCTGCGGATCCCTCGCACCGCATCATCATCTGGAAGACGCCTTGGCCGCCTTCAAACAATCCGAATCCGCCCTCGCCTTCTCCAGCGGCTATGCCACCGCCCTCGGTGTCGTTCCCGCCCTCGTCGGGCCCGGCGATTGTGTCGTCCTTGACCGCCTCGCCCACGCCTGCCTCGTCGATGCCGCCCGCCTCAGCGGTGCCCGGTTGCGTGTGTTCCGACACAACGATCCCGACGACCTCCGGCGCATTCTCCAGTGGACCCGGTCCCTGCCTCCCGCTCCCGGCGGTCGCCCCGCCCAGGTCCTCATCCTCACCGAAAGCGTCTTCTCCATGGATGGCGATGTCGCGCCGTTGCCGGACCTCGTCGGGATCAAGGACGAATTCGACGCCTGGCTGCTCCTGGATGAGGCCCATGCCACCGGCACGGCCGGCCCCGGCCTCCGCGGATGGGCCGACGCTCTCGGCCTGTCCCATCGCATCGACATCCCCATGGGCACCCTCGGCAAAGCCCTGGGCGCCGCCGGCGGATACGTCGCCGGTCCTGCCATCCTTCGCGAATACCTCGTCAGTCGCGCCCGCAGCCTGCTCTTCTCCACCGCCCCACCTCCCGCCGCCGCCGCCGCCGCCACCGCCGCTCTGGAGATTGTCGCTTCCACGGAAGGCCCCCGCCTGGCCGCCTGCCTGACCCGCTGCATCGACGCCCTCCACGCCGGGCTGGCGGCCGACGGTTGGACCCTCCCGCCGCCCCGTACCCCCATCCTCCCGTTGACCGTAGGCGACGAAGCCGGGGCAGTCCGACTCTCCCGGGCTCTGCGCGAGGAAGGCTGCCTTGTTCCCGCCATCCGCTACCCCACCGTGGCCCGCGGACAGGCGCGCCTGCGCCTAACCGCCGGCGCCCTGCACGGCCCGGAGGAGGTCGCCACCCTGCTGGCCGCCCTCCGTCGCGCCCTCGATCGCACCGGAATCCGGCCGCGATAATCCCCCGCTCCCATGCATCCCCTTGCCCAGCTCGACTTGAAGCATGTCTGGCACCCGTTCACCCAGATGCGGGACTGGCTCAGCGAGGAACCCCTGGTCATTGTTTCCGGCCGCGGCGCCACCCTTCGCGACGCCCACGGCCGCACCTACCTCGACGCCAACGCCTCGATCTGGACCAACCTCCACGGGCATCGCCACCCCGCCCTCGACCGCGCCCTCCGCCGTCAACTCGCCCGTATCGCCCATTGCTCTGCCCTCGGACTCGCCAACGAACCCGCCTCCCTCCTCGCCGCGGAATTGGTCCGTGTCGCCAACCCCGCCCGGCTCCGATCCCCCGCCGCCCCCGTCCCAAATCCCATCCTCGAACGGGTGTTCTACTCCGACGACGGCTCCACCGCCCTCGAAGTCGCACTCAAGCAGGCCTGGGAATTCGCCCGGCGCACCCGCGGCCATCGCCGACCCCGATTCCTGTCCCTGCAGGGCGCCTACCACGGCGACACCCTCGGAGCCGTGGCCCTTGGCCACATCGACCGCTTCCACGCCGCCTTCGGAGGCATGCTTTACCGCACGGACGCCGTCATGGCCCCGTACTGTTACCGCTGCCCCTATAACCGGGCCCGGCCCGAACGCGCCGACGCCCGCACCTACCGCGTCTGCCAGTGGGAATGCGTCTCCCGCATCGAGCAGGCCTGTCACCGCGCCACCCGCCAGAACCGCCCCTATGCCGCCTTCGCCTTCGAACCCCTCCTCCAGGGCGCCGCCGGCATGATTCCGCAACCCGACGGCTGGCTGGCCCGTGCCGCCCAGGTCGTACGCGGCCACGGCGCCCTCCTCATTGCCGACGAGGTCTTCACCGCCTTCGGCCGCACCACCGCCGCCACCCGCCCCCCCCGCTCCCCGCAACCCCACCTCTTCGCCTGTCATCGCGAATCCGTGCAGCCTGACTTCCTGTGCCTCGCCAAAGGCCTCTCCGGCGGCTACCTCCCCCTGGCCGCCACCCTGACCACGGGCCCGGTCTTCGAGGCTTTCCTTGGTGAGTACTCGGAATTCAAGACCTTCTTCCACGGACACAGCTTCACCGGCAACCCCCTCGGCGCTGCCGTCGCCCTGGAGAGCCTCCACCTCCTCCAGCATCCTGACGGCCTCCGCCAGCGCGCCAACCTCGAGACCGCCCTGACCCGCCTCCTGCCTCCCCTCTGGCACCTTCCTTCCGTCGGCGACGTCCGCCAGGTCGGCCTGGTCGCCGCCGTCGAACTGGTCCGCGACTGGCCCACCCGCACCCCCTTCCACCCGCACGAACGGGTTGGACTGCGCGTCTGCCAGGCCATGCGCCAACGCGGCGTCCTCACCCGGCCCATCGGCGATGTCGTCGTCGTCATGCCGCCCTACTGCACCACCCCCACCCAACTCCGTCGCATGATCCACGCCCTCATCGAGGCCATCGACGAGGTGGTTCCCGGGAATGACGAAGCGCCGATTTCGAGCCGCACACGGACCGCTCAATGAACGAAACTGAGGGCAAATCGCGAATCGGGATAATGCGACCAACACCCAATTGTTGACTCCATTATTATTATTTTGTTGCCCCCCGTGACTTGGTCATCCCCGTAATAATAATACGACCGACACCCAATTGTTGACTGAATCAACAAAGAGACCGGCATATTACTGTTGACCCCATCCCCCCACGCAGTGGCCAAATGGGATTTCAAGGGAGGCCGGCAGGATCGCGCCGTCCGCAACTTAACGCCTGACCTAATATTTTTGCAGCCCTGTCCCTCCGTCCACCTTCGACCTCAAGCCGCCACCCGCCGATCCTCCAGGAATGGAAGTTTCTCCCGGTACTCCCGCAGCCGCCCCAAATCCAACGTCGCCTCAATCACACCCTCCACGCTGCCGGCATCCACCACCACCTCCCCCCAGGGATCCACCACCACCGAGTGGCCCGGATACCGATGCGCCGGATCCTCCCCGGTCCGGTTGACCCCCACCACGTACGCCTGGTGCTCGATCGCCCGGGCCCGCAGCAGCGTCATCCAGTGCTCGATCCTTCGCTCCGGCCAGCTCGCGATGACCGTGAGCAGTTCCGGACGCCGATCCACCACCGCTCCGAAAACCTCGGGGAAGCGCAGATCGTAACAGATGAATGGCGCCACCCCCAGCCCACGCCACTCGAACACCACCGCCTCCCCGCCCGCTGGGTAGTGGCGGGGTTCGTCTCCCGGCGAGAAAGGACGCCGCTTCCGATATGTCGCCACCGTCCGCCCAGCCGGACTCACCACCACCGCCTCATTGCCCGCCACCCCCTGCGCATCGCGCCGGGCCCACCCCGCCACCAACCATACGCCCCAAGCCCGCGCCCGGTCCCAGGCCCATCGCTCGGTCTCCCCCCCGGGCTCCTCCGAAATGCCCTCCGCGTTCATGCTGAACCCGGTCGAAAACATCTCCGGCAGAACCACCAGAGTCTCCGGTTCGGGCCGCCGCCCTTCCAGCAACCGCTCCACCCGCGCCCGGTTCGCCTCCGGGCTCTCCCACGCGAGATCCCACTGCACCCCCAACACTTTCAGTCCGCTCATCCCCCGCACCCTCTCCATCCCCTCCCGAACTGCAAGCCTTCAACCTCCAGCACCCGCCCCTCCCCAACGAGCCACCCGTGCATCCCGAAGTTGTGGGGACAGGTGCGAATTTCGCGAAGCGTCGCCTCGGAGGGCCGAGTTCCACGAGGCCGCAGCGGAGTGGTGCAATGGATTGAGGAGTCGCGGAGCTCGTCCCTCCGATCCGCTGCCTCCTCACCCACAACGCCGGGATGCACCGACTAGCCACCCCGAAACTCACCCACGAAACTCACCCACGGTTGCCTCGCCCCGCCGCCTTGAGGCACGCTCGCCGCCCGTGAGCGATCCGTCGATGCTGGACGAGTTGTTGGTGTGCCGTCTCGACAGCGGCCGCCGCCAGTTGGAGCCCTGCACCATTGTCATCTTCGGCGCCAGCGGCGACCTCACCGCCCGCAAACTGGTCCCTGCCCTCTACCACCTCTTCCTCGGCCGGCAGATGCCCATGCCGTTTCGCATCGTGGGCTTCGCCCGCCGCCCCAAGACGGATGCGGAATGGCGCGACGAACTGCGTGCGGCCCTCGATCGCTTTTCCCGGACCCGTCCCGTCGAGGACGCGGTATGGGCCGACTTCGCCGCCAACCTCCACTACTGCCAGGGCGAGTTCCACGAACTCCCCGCCTACGTCCGGCTGCGCAACCTCCTCAAGGGCTTTGGCGATCCGGCCCTCGCGCACAATGTCCTCTTCTACCTCGCCACCTCCCCCACCCAGTTCGCCGATGTCGTCGAACGCCTCTCCGCCAGCGCCCTGATCGACCGTTCCGAATCGGCCTCTGGCTGGCGTCGCGTGGTCATTGAGAAACCCTTCGGCACCGACCTCTCCTCGGCCCGCGATCTCAACGCCCAGCTCACCCGTCACGCCCACGAGTCCCAGCTCTTCCGCATTGACCATTACCTCGGCAAGGAAACCGTCCAGAACCTCCTCATGTTCCGGTTCTCCAACGCCATCTTCGAACGCCTCTGGTCCCGCGATTCCATCGAGCACGTCCAGATCACCGTCAGCGAAAAACCCGGCGTCGGTTCCCGCGGCGGCTACTACGAGGAAGCCGGTGCCCTGCGGGACATGGTCCAAAACCACCTTCTCCAGGTCCTCGCGCTGACCGCCATGGAACCGCCCGTCTCCCTCGACGCCGAATCCATCCGCGACGAAAAGGTCAAGCTGCTCCGCGCCCTCCGCGTCTGGGATCCCGACCAGGTCCGCAACCACGTCGTCCGCGGCCAGTACGCCGCCGGCGAATCCGCCGGCCAAACCCTCCCCGCCTATCGCGAGGAGCTCAAAGTTGCCCCGGACTCCGCCGTCGAAACTTACGTCGCCCTCCGCGTTCTCATCGATAACTGGCGCTGGTCCGGCGTCCCTTTCTACCTGCGCACCGGCAAGAACCTGCCCCTCAGCGCCAGCGAAATCCGCGTCCAGTTCCGCCCCACCCCGCACGTCCTCTTCGCCGCCCAGTGCGGACCCCGTCTCGACGCCAATTCCCTCACCCTCCGCCTCCAGCCCGACGAGGGCATCACCCTCCGCTTCAACGGCAAGGTCCCCGGGACCTCCATGCAGATCCGCCCCGTCCGGATGCACTTCAGCTATGACGCCGAGTTCGGTGCCTACACCCCCGAGGCCTACGAACGTCTCCTCCTCGAAGCCATGGCCGGTGACGCCACGCTCTTCATCCGCCGCGACGAACTCGAAACCGCCTGGGCCTTCGTCGATGCCATCCGCGACGGCTGGCGCGATCGTCCCCTCGAACCCGGCCACTTCTATCCCGCCCAATCCTGGGGTCCCCCGGCCGCCGATGAACTCCTCGCCCGCTACGGCCACGCCTGGCGCCATCCCCAACCTCCCGCCTGAACCCGGCCCGCACCGCCCCTTCCACCCGACTCTCCATGAAACCCGGCGACGCACTCCCGCCCAATCCGGATGTCTGGATCATCGCCTGCCGCGATGACCGCCATGCCGCCTCCGAAGCCGCCCGCACCCTCCTCGATGCCTTCGTCCTCGACGGCGAACGCGACTTCGCCCTCGCCCTCTCCGGCGGACGCATCGCCCCCATCCTCGGCTCCGAACTCGCCCGCCAGGCCGAACTCCGCAACACCCCCTTCGCCGAGGCCGACTTCTTCTGGGCCGACGAACGGTGCGTCCGTCCCGACCATCCCGAAAGCAACTACCGCGTCGCCAAAACCTCCCTCCTCGACCGCCTCGCCGTCGCTCCCGCCCGCATCCACCGCCTCCTCGGGGAACTCCCGCCAGACCAGGCCGTCATCCGCGCCAACGCCGATTGGGCCCAGTGGGCCGAGCGCCGCGGTCCCCAACGCGAAGTCCTCGATTGCGTCCTCCTCGGCGTCGGCGAAGACGGCCACGTCGCCTCCCTCTTCCCCGACAATCTCCCCAGTGACCTGGTCTCCACGCTGCCCTTCCATTCGGTCGTCGGACCCAAGCCGCCCCCTCAGCGGCTCACCCTCGGCTACCCCATGCTGTGGAACGCCCGCCGCGTCATCGTCCTCGCCACCGGCGATGGCAAGGCAGCCGTCGTCCGCGACAGCCTCGCCGGTCGCCTCGAATCTCCCCTCGCCCGCGTCCTCCACGGCCGGATCGGCAAACCCACCGTGGTGATCACCCACGCCCCGCCGGCAACGCATCGCCCCTGACTCCCCCCTACCGCACTGCGCCTCCCAGGTGTTCATGGAGCCGCGCCAGCACCGACAGCGATTCCCGATGCACGATCGGGGCCACCTCGGAACCCCCCGAGTTGACCTCCCCATACGGCGCCTCGTCGCGCCCATACGTGTAGGGCGCCCGCGTGTCCCATTGGGTCCGCGGAATGATGTAGCCCACCTCGTCATTGGCCAGATTCAGCACCCAGTTCATCGCCCCACGCATCTGCGGCCGTAGTGGCGGCACCTCCACCGGCTCCCCGGGGTAGTCGCCCCCTTCCGGAGACTCCACCCCGCCATCCACAATCTCCGGGTAGATCTCACCCGGAATGCACAACACCTCAATTTCTCCCAATCGCATCGCCGCCACCTCGGTCCGCGCCTTGCCGCCGTACCACCCCGGATGAATCAGGCCCAGCATGATCGGGATCCGGAAGGTCCCCTCGATGGGAATGAAAATCGTCCGCGCCGCCACGCCAATCCGGTGGTCCTCCATCCGCCGCGCCGCCGGACCCCGCAGCAGCGCCGCCGCCCGCAATGCTACATTCTCCCCCAAAGCCCGCGTCTTCCCCACCCCATCCTGTCGGTGCACATCCTGCCCGTTCCGGTCCGGCACCTCCAACCCCAGCGGCGTCATTAATCCCCCCACCGGCCCTTGCAGGAACACGCAGGTCCCCCCGAATCCTTCCATGCCATGCTCCCCCTCCAGTCCGTTCTCCATCGCCTCCCGCAGATAATGCGGAAAATCCGAGCTGATCAGCGGGTTCTTGCTGCCCATCGCCTCGGGATGGTTGCCCCACGACACCGCCGTCGCCACCGTTTCCCCGCCATCCAGCCTGGCAAACCGAGCCACCCCCAGCACCCGGTCGTACACCAGCGGCTCCCGTGAATCCCGCACGAACCCTTCCGGCTCCAAATCCCCGACCGCCACCGTCACCTCCACCGGCTCCAGACCCGCCACCGCCTCGATCACCGCCTCCCGCGCCTCGCCCATCACCCGCTCCACATACCCTTCGTCGAAGCGCGATGGAAACGGACGATGACTCCATATCCCCATGGTGTCCGGACTGTTATGAGTGTGCGTCGCCGTGAAGGCCACGTAACGCAACTCCGGCAATCGTTCCGCCAGCTCCAGCCGGGTCTTGATGAACCGCTCGTGCGTCAGGCCCACCACGTCGATCGAGACCAGCGCCACCACGGTCCCCCGATGCCGGAACGCCAGCGCCCGCACCCACAACGGATCGTTCACCCCCTGCGCCGGACGGTTGATGTGGAACCCGCCCAGCCAGACGAAATCAAACCTCCCGTTCCCGTTCCGATCCTCCCAAGTGTCCCCCTTCTCCGGCTCGAACCGGCTGTTCCCGTCCACGTCCACCCACGAATCGTACTGGTCCAGATCCGGGGTGATGTCCCGCATCGCCACCCCCACCTCGAATCCTTCACTCCGTGTCTCCGGCCCCCCGGACACAAACGCTGTGTCCACCCGGTACTCCCGAAACGGACCCTGCATCCGCCACCGCACCCAGAGAAACACCCCGATCGCCACCAGCACGAAAAAGCTCCCCCCCCGGACCAGCCACCGATGCCTTCGGATGCACGCGATCATGCCCGGCAGCGTGCGCCCATCCACCCCCCCGGCCAATCGGGAATCACCGGACCGAAAGCATTCCGTTCCGTCAACAGTACAACGCCTGCCTTACTATTATCGTCAACGGTATTGCGCCTGACGCATTAATTATTTTAGCCGAGTCAACAATTAAATTAACGTCAACAGTATAGCGCCTGACCTACTATTTTATCTCGAAATTGGACTTCTTGAGCCGCTATCCGAGTCAACAAATAAGACTTTATGTAGTCTGGCCCTTATCTTGCCCCTCACTCACGATCCGCCAAAAGCGACCCCACGATATCTCCTCCGTCCCTGGCTTCCGGCCAGGGCATGGCCACAAGCGCCTTCGGGTCGAGCCGATGCCGCGCCGGGCGAAGCAATCCCCGGCGCACGCAGATCACCCCTGCCAAAGCAACCCCTCCACCGATCCAGCCTCAACCGGTTCCAGCCGGGCAACTGGCTGCTGCCGATCCATGATCAGAATCGTCTCTCCCTCCCGAACGCGGGCCAGTATCTCGCTCAAGTGATTTCGCGTGTAGGTCGCATTGGCTTTATCCATGACGCCATATCGTACAGGTCGATCCACACCGTCAATTCGACCGCTCGGACCCGGATTCAACCCTCGGACTTTCCTGTTGCCACTGGCCTGGTGACATGCGCTTCTTGGCATGTGTTTTGCCCATGGCCTTCAGCAGCCGCGCTTCCTCGCCTCTGCCCGGTCGCCAGCCCATGCCTCCTGCTGACGCTCCTGCTGACCTTCCTTCCGACTCCCCGTGGACTTGGATCTGAAGTGCTCCGCGTCAACGGTTCCACCACAGTCAATCTGCCCGTCGCCGAGGCGGCCGAGATCCTCCGCCGGGAACGCGGCCTGCGCATCGTCATCGACACCCAGGGCGGGAGCGCCGGCGGGATCGCCCTGCTCGGTGACGGACGTGCGCATGTCGGCATGTCTTCCAAACCGCTCACCGACACCGATCGCACCCGGTTCCCGCAGGTGCGCTTCCATGAAACGGTGATCGGCGTGGATGCCGTCGCCCTGGTGGTCTCGCGCGACGTCTGGGACGGCGGCGTTCGAAGCCTGACCCGCGATCAGGCGCGCGGCATCTACGAGGGCACCTTTCGCAACTGGGACCTCTTGGGAGGCCCCGACCGCCGCATCGCCTTCTTCAACAAGGAACCCGGCCGCGGCACCTGGGAGATCTTCGTGCACTGGCTTTACGGCGATGCCCGCCACGCGCCTCCCGTCAGTTTCCCCGAGGTCGGCGGCAACGAAGAGGCCCGTGCCAAGGTCGCCTCCACCCGCGGCGCCATCGCCCCGCTCTCCGCCTCCTGGACCGACAACGCCACAACCTTCGCCCTCGGCCTCCGCCTCGAACCCGACACCGTCGTGCATCCTACACCCGCGGATCTCACTGCCGGCCGCTACCCGCTCAGCCGCTCCCTCTACCTCCTCACCGATGGCGAGCCGTCAGGCGCCGCCCGCGAACTCGTCGATCTGCTCCTCAGCGACCGCGGCCAGGCCATCGTCCGCCGACACGGTTATCAACCGGCGCCCCCGCCCGCTCCCTGACCCATGCGCCGCCCCTCCCAACCCTCCGGAGGGACAAGCTCCGCGAGTCCTCATCCCATCGCTCCATTCCCCCGCAGCCTCGTGGAACTCGGCCCTCCGATTTCACAACCCAGCTTCACCTTCGGAGGGACGAGCTCCGCGAGTCCTCATCCCATCGCTTCATTCCCCTGCGGCCTCGTGGAACTCGGCCCTCCGATCCCACAACGCCGCGTTCCCAGAACCCGCCCCTCCAACGTCACCGCTCCGTCCGCATCCGCCTTGTGATTCCCCTCGCCCCACGGCATCCCCGTCCCCGATGGAGCTGGACCATGTCGGCCAGCCTCGCCTGCACCCTTCTGGCCGTCGGCTTCGCGCTCGCCCTGCTCGGCCTGTTCCTTTGGGAAACGGTCCCCGTCCTGCGCCATTCCGGTTGGGGCTATCTCACCGACGCCCGCTGGTTCCATCGGCAGCAGGAATTCGGCGCGGCCGCCATGATCTACGGCACCCTCGCCGTCTCGGCCGTCGCCTTGGCGCTGGCCGTCCCCATCGGTCTTGGAACCGCCCTCTTCCTGGCCGAAATCGCCCCTTCCCGCTCCCGGATGCCCCTCAAGGCAGCCCTCGAACTCCTCGCCGGAATCCCCTCGGTCGTCTATGGCCTGCTCGGGATCCTCTTCCTGCGGGAATGGGTCGTCCGTCTCCTCGCCCCGTTCGACCCCCTCAGCGGGGACACCCTCCTCACCGCAGGGATCCTTCTCGCGGTGATGATCCTCCCGACCTTCGCCACCCTGGCGGACGACGCCCTGCGTGCGGTCCCCGCCGCCCACCGCCGCGCCGCCCGGGCCCTCGGCCTCACCCGTGCCGAAACCATCCTGCGGGTCTGCCTTCCCGAGGCCCGCCGTGGCATCGTCGCCGCCGTGCTGCTCGCGCTCGGCCGCGCCTTCGGCGAGGGCATCGCGGTCTTCCTCGTCGTCGGCCGCCAGGACAACCAATGGCCGGCCTCCCTCCTCTCCCTTCGTCCCCTCACCGAAGCAGGACAGACGCTCGGCAGCAAACTGGTCGGCGCCGAGGTCCATCTTGCCTACGGCGACCCGCTCCACTGGGCCGCCATGATGGGCCTTGGCCTCATCACCCTCCTGCTCGTCACCGTCCTCACCCTCCTCGCCACCCGCCTCCTGCGGCCCTCCTCCCACCATGCGCCGCGCCCTTGACCGCACCCTCACCTGGGGCACCGCCCTATGCGCCTTCATCGCCCTTGGCATCCTCGCCTTTCTCATCCTTGCCATCGTCACCCGCGGTCTCCCCGCATTCTCCTGGTCCTTCCTTTCCGAACCCATGCAGCGGGCCGGCGCCGCCGGTGGCGTCCGGCACAACATTCTCGGCACGCTCATTCTCCTCGTCACCGCCCTCGCCGTCTGCACGCCCATCGCCACCGGCCTCGCCCTCACCCAGGCGGTCTATCTGCGCCGTGAATCCGCCCGCCGCCGCCTTACCACCTTCCTCTCACTGCTCAATGCCGTGCCTTCGATCCTCTTCGGTCTCTTCGGACTCCTGGTGTTCGTCCACTTCCTCGGCTGGGGAAAATCCTGGCTGATCGGAGGCCTCCTCCTCGGTCTCATGATGCTCCCCACCGTGGCCGTCTCCCTTGCCACCCGCATCCAGGCCCTGCCCCAGGCCAGGATCGATTCCGCCGCCGCACTCGGACTCCGCCCCTCCCAAGTGGTCCGCTCGGTCATCCTCCCGCAATGCATCGGCGGTCTCCTCACCGGTTCCCTCCTCGGACTCGCCCGCGCCGCCGGCGAGACGGCCCCCATCCTGTTCACAGCCACCGTCTTCGCCGGAGCCACACTCCCCAACGGCATCCGCGACAACCCGGTTCTCACCCTGCCCTACCACATCTTCGTCCTGGCCCAGGACACCTACAATCCCGATGCCGCCGCCCGCGTCTGGACCGCGGCTCTCGTCCTTCTGGCCATCGTCGCCAGCCTCAGCCTCGTCACCCTTCCCGCCCGGCTCCGGGCCCATGAGGAGGCCCGTCATGACTGACCCCACCCCCGCCCCTGCGGTGATCGAAACGCGCAGACTTCACGTCCGGGCCGGCGATCGCGTCGTCCTTCGCGACATTCAAGTGCGCCTCGGCGAACGGGAAATCCTGGCCATCCTCGGTCCTTCCGGCGCCGGCAAAAGCACCCTCCTCCGCTGCCTCAACCGCCTCATCGACCTCACCCCGACCCTCCAAGTCGAGGGGGAAATCCTCTGGCGTGGCCGCCCGGTCCGGGACCCATCCCTCGACGTCAACCACCTCAGGGCCCGCCTGGGCATGATCTTCCAGCAACCCGTCGTCTTCCCGACCACAATCCGCCGCAATGTCCTCTTCGGACGCCGCCATCTCGTCCGACTTTCCCGCGCCGACGCCGCCTACTGGCTCGAACGCGCCCTCCAGGAAGCCCACCTCTGGAACGAGGTAAAGGACCGCCTCGACGACTCCGCCCTCCACCTTTCCGTCGGACAGCAACAGCGCCTCTGCCTCGCCCGCACCCTCGCGGTCGAACCCGAGGTCCTCCTCCTCGACGAACCCACCAGCGCCCTCGATCCCGCCTCGACCGACGCCATCGAATCCCTGATCCGTCACCTCCGGCAAACCCGCGCCATCCTCCTCGTCACCCACAACCATCCCCAGGCCCGGCGCCTCGCCGACCGCATCGCCCTCCTCGAACCCCGCGACGGCGCCGGCGAACTCACCCTGGTCCACTCCGTTCCCCCGGACCCCGACGACACCCCCGTTCCCTTCCAACTCCACTCCAACCCAACCGAAGACTGAATCGAATCCCCCCTCCCATGCACCCACACCGATCCATCCCCATCTGCGCTCCGCTGGCGCTATCCATCTCCGCCCTGCTCCTTGCCGCCCGGGCCCCAGCGCAGATCGGCCTCATCTCCCCGCAAGAGGTCCACACCCTCATTCACCACGCCGATCCCGGATCCCGCCCCCTCGTCCTCGACACCCGCGGCGGCTACAAGGACTACATCCGCGCCCACCTCCCCACCGCCCACCACATCAACTTCGACACCCTGCGCGGCACCGACCGCGGCGTGCCGGTCCAGTATCTCCCCGACGACCTGACCCGCCATCTCCTGGTCCGGGCCGGGGTCGATCGCAACCGCACCCATGTGCTCTACGCCGAAGGCGGCACCGGCGACGAAATCCTCAGCGCCTCCATGGTCGCCCATGTCCTCGAAAAGTTCGGCGTCCGCGACATCCGCATCCTCGACGGCGGCTGGCCCGACTACCGCGCCCGTTTCGCCACCACCCAGGACTACCCCGACACCCCGCGCGGACGCCTTCCCGCCCGCATGAACCGCGGCATCGCCGTCAGCGTGCACGAGGTGATGTCCCTCAAGGATCGTCCCGGTGTCGTCCTGGTGGACGCCCGCCCGGCGCTCGAGTTCCGCGGCGAGGACGACCTCTGGCCCCGCCAAGGCCACATTCCCGGCGCCATCCATTTCCACTGGGCCCGCGTCATGACCGACGCCAACACCCACAAGTTCCGACCGCCCTCCGAGATGGCGCCCGAACTCGAAGCCGCAGGGCTCACCCCGGACAAGGACATCCTTGTCTATTGCGGGACCTCCCGGGAAGGCAGCCTGCTGCGGTTCTACCTCAAGCACCTTGCCGGCTATCCGAACGTCAGGCTCTACGAAGGCTCCTGGAAGGAGTACGCCGCCATGAAGCACCTCCCCGTCGCCACCGGGCCTTGAACCACCAGGTCCGGCCCTCATTGCGGGGCGCCCATCACCGGGCCTCCGCGAACCATGCCCCGGAACGCCGATGGCCCCCTCGCACCACGTGATGCGAAGGGGCCATGCAATGTCCCGGCCGACGCGCCAGGACCTCAGAAATCCCTGAAGTCACCGTCCATCGGCAACTCCGAACGCCGTGCCCCGGAACCCGGCACCAAAGCCGCGGAAGCGGCGGTCGCACCGGTGCGAACGGCAGGTGCCGCGGCGATCGACGCCCGTCTCACCGGCGGATTCGCCGGCGCTCCGGCCGCCATGCGATTCGATCCAGGCCGGGCCGCGGATTGCGGTTTGGCCCCATGGATCGTTCGATGTTCCTCCCGGGAAGGTGCTTTCGGTTCCGATGTTCCGGCCGGCGCTCCTCCGCCGTGAATTCCGACAAGGCGGTTCAATTCCGTCACCGCCTGCCGGAGCGTCTCCGCCTGGGCGCTCAGTTCCTCCGCGGCGCTGGCGCTCTCCTCCGCGCTGGCCGCATTGGCCTGGGTCACCCGGTCCATCTGACTGACCGCCGTGCTGACCTGGGCGATGCCCTGGTTCTGCTCCTGGGAGGCGCCGGCAATCTGCCCGATCAATTCGTCCACCTGCCGCGCCTTGCGCACGATCTCCTGGAATCCGTCGGCCACCTTGCTGCTGATCCGCACGCCCCGCTCGCTCTTCTCGATCGAGTCCTCGATGCGCTGGGCGGTCTCCTTTGCCGCCTGCGCGCTCCGTTGCGCGAGCGTCCGCACTTCGTCCGCGACCACCGCGAATCCCTGTCCCGCATCCCCCGCCCGCGCCGCCTCCACCGCCGCATTCAGGGCGAGGATGTTGGTCTGGAAGGCGATCTCGTCGATGGTCTTGATGATCTTCGCAATGTTGTCGCTCGAAACCTTGATGGCATCCATCGCCCCGCTCATCTCGGTCATGTCCTGCGCCCCCGTCTCCGCCGCCAGCCGCGTCTCGTTCGACAACGTCTGCGCGCCCCTGGCGTGATCCGCCGTCCGCCGGGTCATGCTCGACATCTCCTCCAGCGAAGCCCCGGTCTCCTCGAGCGATGCCGCCTGCTCGCTGGCCCCCTCCGCCAGGGACTGGCTCGCCGTCGCCACCTGGGCGGACGCGGCCGTCACCTGGTCCGATCCGGTGGTCAGTTCCACGATCACCCGCCGCAGCGGCGCCGTAATGGACCGGATGATCGCCACGCCCAGCGCCACGGTCAGGCCCACGATCGCCAGCGTCGCCGCAGCAAACATCAGGAAGGCGTTGCGGGCTTGCCTCCGCAGCACCACGCCTTGATTTCGATAGTCCGCAGCCAACCGGTTCTCGATCCCCTTCATCAGGTCGATCTTTTCCGTGATGGCGTCGTACCACACGTGCGGGGTCACGCCGAAGCCCCCCTCCTGCGCCTTCGCCAACGCGCCCTCCCGCATCGCCGACACCGTCTCGACGATCGGGGCCCGCATGGTGTCGGCGTAGAACTGCCGCTGTTCCCCGGTCGAAAAGCTCAGTGCCTGGGTCAGGTACGTCTCCTGCACCGCCAGAATCCGGCTGATCCGCGCAAACGCGTCCCCGGTAAACCGGTCCTCGCTGAACACCGTGGCCATCACCGCCCGCTCAATCCCGGTCTGCTCCTTTCCCTTCAGAAAATCGACATAGGCGAACATCCCCCGCGCCACCTGCGGGTCCTCCACCGAAAGGGCCACCGCCATGGCCAGGTCCAGCAGTGTCGCAATGGTTTCCGTGAAATACCGTGTGGACTCCGCCCCGGTGATCCGAAACGCCGAAATCTCCCCACGCCGGCCCGCCAGCCGGCCCAGCGCCTCCCGACCCGCCGTCAGACCCTCGTCGAACACCCGCCCGAGGTTCAGTCCTGACACCGCCTCGGCGCGCTGCTGAAACGTGCTCAACTCCACATCGCTCGCCCGGCGCTGCGTGATCAGCTCCTCGGCGAACCGGGCCCCCCGGCTCCCGACGAACACCGCCGATCGTCCCCGCTCCTTCTGGAGTTCGTGAACCAGGTCCCCGACCTGCTGCAGGACGCCCGATTGCACCTCCAACCGCGCGTAACTCCGCTCGGTCTGCCACTTCTCCCACGCCCCACGCCCGCCGAAGAACGCGAGTCCCAGCACTGGCAACGCCAGCAAAAGTATCAATTTCGCTCTCAATGTTTGAACCTTCATGATCATCGCTCGCTACCAGGTTGGATTGTACACCCACCACCCCACGTTCCGTTGCCAGAGCGCCCGTCACATGGGGCCTCGGGCCAAAAACCGAGGCTTATCATCGGCATGAACCCGGCTCCCTTGAGCCTCCTTTCGATCCCAGTGCCCCGGCCCCCTCGATTCAGCGGAACGGGTCAGGGCTCCTCCATGAGCCGGAAGAACCGGTGCGGCGATACGTCGCCGTGGTCCGGCTGCGGCGAAGTCGAAAGGCCCGTCCGGATTGCCGGATTCCGGTTCAGAGTCGAGGCGCCAGCGACCGAGGGATTGCAGGGCCGGGTTGAAGTCCACCTGCCGAACCGCGGCGTTCCACAGCCCGCGCACCCGCTGCTTGCGGCCATCGAAGGCCGGGAGGTAGCGTGCCCCCCGCCGTGAAGGCCGCAACGCGTGGCCACGTGTTTCGTTCCGCCGGATGCCCTGCGCCCTACGCAGGCAATCGGAACACGATGACGTTCGACCCACGGCAACTCAACGACGCCGATGTGGTGAAATGGCAGACACAGGGGACTTAAAATCCCCTGGCCGGAAACGGCCGTGCGGGTTCAAGTCCCGCCATCGGCACCATCCCCCCCTCCATGAAAATCACCGAAATCGCCTTCTCCTGCTACCCGGTCACCGACATGGCCCGCGCCCGGCGCTTCTACGAGGAGATCCTCGGGCTGTCCCCCTCTTCGTCCGTCGGAGAACCGGGAGGCATGCAATGGACCGAGTACGACATCGCCGGTGGCACCCTCTCCCTCGGCGCCGGCGCACCCGAGTGGAACCCGACCTCCTCCGGTTGCAGTGTGGGCCTCGAAGTGGACGACTTCGACGCCGCCATCGCCCACCTGCGCCGCCACGGCGTCCCCTTCCACATGGAACCTTTCGCCACCCCCGTCTGTCGCATGGCCTTCGTTCTCGATCCCGATGGCAATGCCCTCTGCATCCACAAGCGCAATGCGGGTCACGCCTGAGCGCCCCGCTGCGCCGCGACTCATCCGCCCCGGACCGGGCCACCGTTCCCCCAAGCAGCCACCCCCCCCTTTATGCGAAGGCTCCACGGTCCAGGAGCCATGCACCGTTTACTGGCATTACGCAGACCCACAATCCGCCCACTGGGAAACCCTGCACTTTATTGTCCCAACGGCTGCCGGCCATTCGTTGCCTTGTCGAACCGGGGCAATTCATGTTGCCTCCCAAATAGAAATCGAACCGACCTCCCATGAGCACCCCATCCCATCACGGCCACATGCTGATCTTCCGCGGCACCGACTGGTACCAGGGCCTTTCGCCCGAACAAATGCAGCAGGTCTTCGACCAGTGGATGACCTGGTTCAACCGCCTGAAGGACGAAGGCATCGCCCTCGCCGGCAATCCCCTCGAACCTGTCGGCAAGATCGTCGCCGGCCGGAACCGGGTCGTCTCCGACGGTCCCTTCGCCGAGTCGAAGGAATCCATCGGCGGATACTTCCTGCTCAACGTCGCGACCCTGGACGAGGCGGTGGCCATCGCCAAGGACTGCCCGGGCCTTCCCCACGGCATCCGCGTTGAAGTCCGCCCCGTCGCTCCGCAATGCCCCATCGCCGATGAAATCGGCGTCCGCTCCCAACACGCCTCCCTTGCCCACGCCTGAACTCCGTTCCTCACCCATCCCATGAACCTGCCCCTCATCCAACCCTACCTGTTCTTCAACGGCCGCTGCGAGGAGGCCGTCGAGTTCTACAAGAAGGCCCTCGGTGCCCGAGTGGAAATGCTGATGCGCTTCCGCGAAAGCCCGGAAGCCCCGCCCCCCGGCACCACCCCTCCGGGATGGGAAGACAAGGTCATGCACGCCTCATTCCACATCGGCGGAAGCCTCGTCATGGCCTCGGACGGTTGCGGACCCGAGAGCGCCTCCTTCTCAGGCTTCTCGCTGTCCCTGGCCGTCGCCTCCGAAGCCGACGCGGACCGCGCCTTCGCCGCCCTCGCCGAAGGCGGTCAGGTCACCATGCCCCTCGGGAAGACCTTCTGGTCCCCGCGCTTCGGCATGCTCACCGACCGCTTCGGCGTCGGCTGGATGATCAACACCCTGCCGGCCGCCCAGCACCCTCCGGATAAGACCTGACCGGACTCGGTGCATCCCTGCGTTATGGGCGGGGTGCGAACTCCGCCAAGCGGCGCTTCGGAGGGCCGAGTTCCACGAGGCCGCAACGGTGTGGAGCGATGGATTGAGGACTCGCAGAGCTCGTCCCTCCGATTCGCTGCCTCCTCACCCACAACTCCGGGATGAACGGGACCGGACTCAGTACTCGCGGTCCCGCTTCCGGCCGGGTTCCGGAATCGGATAATTCCCGTCCTCGCCTGGGAGCAGCGGCGCCGGGGAGTCCGCGGTCAGCTTGTCGAGGTCGGGCGCGAACTCGTGGGTTGAGTTGAGGATCTGGTCGTAGGTCACTTCCTGACCCGTGTGGGCCGCCATGCGCCCCATCGACGACACCAGACTCGCCTCCACTCCGCGCGCCACCTCGTTGTACGGCTGGTCGTTCCGGATCGCCTCCATGAGGTCGTCCCACTCGAGCTGGTACGGGTTCGGCTCCGGCTGCGGGAAGGCCCAGATCAGGTCCGGATTGTTCCGCGCCATGGTGATGTTCTGCGTCCGGAAGGTGCGCACCCGACCCGGCGAGTGGCTCCCTCCCGAGATCACGGCCGATCCCTTCGCCCCATGCGCATAGCTGCTGAAGTCGTCCCGGCACCCGGACATCGTCCGCCCATAGAAGAAGAACTTCGACCCGTCAGCGAAGGTGTATTCCACCGTGTAATTGTCGAAGTTCTGGTCGATGGCGTCCCCCCGGTAATGCCGCCCGCCGTTGGCCTGCGCCCGCACCGGCCATGACCCCTTCATCCAGCAGCACTCGTCCACCTGGTGGATGTAGAAGTCGCTGTACAACCCGCCGCTGGCCCACAGGAAACTGTGGAACCGCTGGATCTGGTACATCATGTGCGACAGGTCGTCCGGCTTCGGCCCCGAGAAGGCGTACCCGACCGGACCGTGCATCCGGTAGGCCCGGAGCGTGATCAGGTCCCCGATCTCCCCGTCGTCCAGCCGCTGCTTCAATTGCTGGCGCCCCCGGCAGTGCCGGACCATCAGGCCCACGCCCACCTTCAGGTTCTTCCGCGACGCCTCCTCCCCGAGCTGCAACATCCTGCGCGAAGTCGGCCCGTCCACGGTCACGGGCTTCTCCATGAACACATTCACGCCCTTCTGAATGGCGTACTGGAAGTGCACCCAGCGGTAGGCCGGCGGCGTCGTGAAGATCGCCACGTCCCCCGGCTTCAAGGTGTCGATGGCCTGCTTGTAGGCGTCCAGGCCGATGAACATGTGGTCCCGCGGCACCGCCACCTTGCTCTCGTGCGCCCGCCTCAACGCCTGGTACGAGTTGTTCAGCCGGTTCTCGAACACATCCGCCATCGCCGTCAGCTCCATCGGACCGCCCTTCACATTCAACGCGTCATTGGCCGCCCCCGTGCCCCGTCCCCCGCACCCGATCAACGCCACCCGCACCGTGCTGCTGTCCGCCGCATGAACGTAGGGAAGCTTCACGCCGGCCAGGGCCGACACCCCCACCGCAGCGCCGGTGGTCTTCAGAAAACTGCGACGGGACGACTCGGTCGAACGCGGCGCCCGATCAGGGACGGGAGATTGCATGCCCCGATCCTGCCGAGCCTCCCCCTCCGCCGGCAATCCCGGAAGTCGCCCCCCGCCGTCATCCCGGTGCATCCCGAAGTTGTGGGTGAGGAGGCAGCGAATCGGAGGGACGAGCTCCGCGAGCCCCCAACCCAACGCGCCACCCCCTTGCGGCCTCGTGGAACTCAGCCTTCCGAAGCAACGCTTCGCGAAGTTCGCGCCTCAACCCACAACTCCAGGAGGCACCGCCCTCATCCTTCCGAATCCCGGGTTTCCATCACCTTGTCGGTTGGTCCCGACGCGACTACCGTGCCGCGTGGTTCCAGTCTCCTCCCTGCGCCTCGTCGCCCTGATTGTCCTGACCGTTCTTGCGGCCGTCACCGACACCCTTGCCGCCGAGACCAAGGCGATCCGGCTGCGCAACGAAACCATCGTCACCCCGCCCCAGGCGCGCCCCCTCGCCCCGCAACGTGCCGAAGCCCCGGCCTCCGGTCTCTTCCTCATCCAGTTCGATCGCCCCCCGTCCCAGGCGCTCCGTGCCGAACTCGCCGACCGCGGCGCCCACCTGCTCCGGTACATCCCCGACGACGCCTTCATCGCCCGCCTCCACCAGGCGCCCCTCCACGAACTCCGCGCCCTCCCCGGCGTCCGCTGGATCGGCGAATACCGCCCGGACCACAAGGTGGCCGCCATCCTCCGCCGCTGGGCCGCCCTCGGTTCCGACCTCGACATCCGCCTCGCCGTCGCCCCCGACGTTCCACCCGCTGAACTCATCGCCCTCCGCAAACAACTCCAGCGCCTCGAACGCGAATCCGCTTCCACCTTCGGACGCATCCTCCAGGGCCGCGTCTCCCCCACCCAACTCGCCCTGATCGCCCGCTCCCCGGTCGTCCTCTGGATCGAACCCGCCCCCAGAATGCGCCTCTTCGACGCCATCTCCTCCAAGATCGTCGGCGGCGGTTCCTACGAAACCGGCGAACCCGGCGATGACTTCCCGTTCCCGGGCGACTGGGACGACGACTTCGGCTTCGCCCCCAATGCCTCCCCGCGTCCCCGTCAGCACAGCCTGCCCAATTCCCAACACCTCACCCTCACCCAGCAGCTCGGCTTCGACGGCTCCGGCGTCGTGGTGGCCGTGCCCGACAGCGGACTCGACCTCGGCGACCCCGACCTGATCCATCCCGACCTCGCCGGACGCGCCGATGCCTTCTTCTTCTATGGCTCGCTCGAGGACGCCTCCGACGAGCACGGGCACGGCACCCACGTTGCCGGCATCATCGCCGGAAGCGGCGCCACCGGCGAGACCGACGCCTACGGCAATCTCTACGGTCTCGGTGTCGCCCCGGGCGCCCGCATCGTCGCCCAGCGCATGTTCGATGGCATCGGCAACTACGAACCCCCGCCCTCCTTCGAAACCCTCACCCGCGATGCCGTCCGGGCCGGCGCCGACATCGGCTCCAACAGTTGGGGCGACACCACCTACGGCCGCTACGACCTCACCGCGGCCGAGTTCGACGCCCTGGTCCGCGACGCCGATGCCCTCGCCGCCGGGGATCAACCCTTCATCCTCGAGTTCTCCGCCGGCAATTCCGGTCCCGGCACCCAGACCATCGGCACCCCCGCCGTCGCCAAGAACGTCATCGCCACCGGCGCCTCCCAGAACGACCGCTACGGCTTCTACATCTTCGAAGACGGCCCCGAGGCCATGGCCGACTTCTCCAGCCGCGGACCCTGCGAGGATGGCCGCATCAAGCCCGACGTCGTCGCCCCCGGCACCTGGATCGCCTCGCTCCAGTCCGGCGCCGCCACCGGCGAAAACGCCTGGGCCCCGATCTCCCCCAACTACCAGTTCCAGGGCGGCACCAGCCAGTCCGGTCCCCACGTCTCCGGCGCCGCCGCCGTCTTCGTCCAGTACTGGCGCGAAACCCGCAACGGTCTCACCCCCTCACCAGCCCTCGTCAAAGCCGCCCTCATCAATTCCTCCGTGGACCTCGACGACGGCTGGGGCACCCGCTCCATTCCCAACATGGACGAAGGCTGGGGCCGCGTGACCCTCACCAACCTCATCGGTTCCTCGCGCCACTTCGACTTCATCGACCAGTCCGTCGCCCTCACCAACGGTCAGGTCTTCGAACGTCGCATCCTCGTCGGCAACCCCCGTGTCCCCCTCAAGATCACCCTCACCTACACGGATGTCCCGGCCCTTCCCGCCGCCCTCCAGGCCCTCGTCAACGACCTCGACCTCGAAGTCGAGGCCCCCGACGGAACGTGGTTCCGAGGCAATGCCTTCGACGCCGGCGAATCCATCCCCAACGCCTTCGCCGCCGACTCCATCAACAACGTCGAAGGCGTCCATCTCGCCAACCCCATGGCCGGCGAATACATCGTCCGTATCCGCGGTTCCCGGGTCGTCGAGGACGTCTTCCGCCGCGCCAACGCCGAACCCCTCCAGGATTTCGCCCTGGTGATCACCGGGGATCTGCCCCTCCCGGGTCATGGCATCATCGCCCTCCACCGCCCCGCCTACACCGTCCCCGACACCCTCCAGCTCCGCCTCATCGACGCCGACCTCCGCGGAGACTCGTCCGTCGAGGTCCGCGTGGTCAGCGACACCGAACCCCTCGGCGAAGCCGTCCTCCTCCTCGCCTCCGGCAATGCCGGCCTCTTCACCGGAGCCGTCGCCACCGCCACCGGCCCCGCCATCCCCGATGGCCGCCTCCAGATCGCCCACGGCGACACCATCGAGGCCATCTACCTCGACGCCTCCCCCGAAGCCCGCCGCACCTCAGACGCCCTCGCCGACCTCCTCCCGCCCAACCTGACCGGCGTCGCCGACGCCACCCGCTTCGGACGCCTCAACATCACCTGGGAAACCGACGAACCCGCCAACGCCATCGTCGAGTTCGGCGCCACCCCCGCCCTCGGTTCCTTCGTCACCAACCGCGCCTTCGTCACCTCCCATCGCGTGGTCCTCGACGGCTTCGCCCCGGAACAATCCGTGTACTACCGCGTCCGGTCCCGCGACGCCGCCGGCAACGAGGGTCTCGCCGACGCCGCCGGCATTCCCTTTGAAACGAGCCTCGCCGCCTCCGCCCGCATCCTCGTCATCGACCAGTACGACCCCACCTTCACCTTCTTCAACCTCCCCCTCTTCGCCTACACCTCCGCGCTCGATGACCTCGGCCTCGACTACGAGGTGTGGGACGTCGCCAACGAGGAACGCACCCCGGACTTCGAGGATCTGCGCGGCTACTCCATCGTGATGTGGCGCCTCAGCGAGTTCTTCCCCGCCCTCACCGTCTCCGGCATCCGCGCCCTCCGCGAATACGTCGATGCCGGCGGCGGCCTCTTCGTCTCCTCCATGGAACTCCTCAGCCGCCTCGACGAGGCCGGCATGGACAACTTCCGGCGCCAGGTCCTCCGGGTCGAATCCTACGACGTCGATCCCGGCATCGACGGCATCTACGGCAACGACAACCTCTCCATGACCAGCGAGATCGAAACCGAACTCGATTTCTCCGAGTTCCCCGACCTCATCATCATCCCTTCGGACCTCTCCGACACCTTCCGCGCCACCACCAACGCCACCCCCATCCTCTTCGATGCCTGGACCGGCCGCACCGTCGGCGTCCGTCACCCCGCCACCGCCACCGGCACCGATTCCGCCTCCGGCCGTGTGGTCTTCTTCTCCTTCCCCCTCGAGGCCATCCCCGACTTCGGCGACGCGCCCAACACCCGCGCCGGCATCCTTTACCGCGTCCTCAGCTTCCTCGCCCCGGGCGTCGTGGACCGCGCCGTCCTCGAACTCGACCGCGAACAATACACCCTGCCCGCCCTCGTCACGGTCGAGGTCTCCGATCCCGACCTCGCCGGCCAGACATCCCTCGAAGTCTCCGCCCAAACCCCGCTCGAATCCGTCCCGCACACCCTCGAACTCCTCGCCACCCCGCGGCCGGGCCTCTTCCGCGGCACCTTCCGGCTCGTTCCCGAAACCACCCCGCCCGCCGCCGGACTCCTCCGGGCCCGCAATGGCGACCGCCTCGAGGTCTCCTACCGCGATGCCCGCCCCCAACAGACCCTCACCGTCCGGGCCACCATCGACACCGAACCGCCGGAGATCGCCGACATCGAGATCGAACCCGACTACACCGAGGCCATCGTCCGCTGGACCACTTCGGAACCCACCGACGGCCTCGTCCGCTACCGCGATGTCGCCTTCCCTTCCAACCTGACCGCCTACCACCCCGATTACACGTTCGTCCACGAACTCCGGCTCGTCGGCCTCGAACCGGACCGCGACTACACCTTCGAGATCGTCTGTCGCGACCCAGCCGGCAATGTCCGCACCGACAACAAACAGGGCCAGTTCCATCGCTTCCGCACCCGCAAACCCCTCACCCCGCCCTTCATCGACAATCTCGACGCCGGCGGAGGCGAATGGACGGTCGCCAGCTCCGACCTCGGTGCCGAGGTCCTCTCCATCTTCATCACCTCCACCTGGGAACTCGGCCGCCCCAACAACGAACTCGCCACCAGCGCCTGGTCCGGCCTCCACTGCTGGGGCACCAACCTCCGCGGCCTCCCCAACGAACTCGCCGACACCTCCCTCATCAGTCCCGCCATCCTCCTCACCGGCGGCAATCGCGCCACCCTCCGCTTCACCCACAATTACGACTTCTACCCCCGCTCGGACTTCGGCGACATCCTCGAGGTCGGCGGCCTCTACGCCACCACCAACAACGGCGCCATCTGGACCCCCCTCCGCCAGTACAGCACCGCCTCCGACGGCTGGGAACAGGTCGAGGTGGACCTCAGCCCCTTCCTCGGTCACATCGTCCGTCTCGGCTGGGCCTACGGCCTTCTCGCCATCGACTCCGTCCCCCACCCCGGCTGGCTCGTCGATGACATCGCCGTCACCGTCTCCAGTTACGTCCCCGCCACCCTCATCCTCTCCAACAACCTCCACCAGGCCGCCGTCACCCTCCGCGGCCCCATCAACCGCATCGAACGCGGCCGCCTCGTCACCCTCACCAACGCGCCGCCCGGCGAATACCTCTTCGAGTTCGGCAGCGTTCCCTACTACGAAACACCCCTCGCCCAATCCCACCTCCTCTCCGAGGGCTCCACCCTCCTCGTCGCCGGCCACTACACCTTCCCCGATATCAATTCCAACGGCATCAGCGATCTCTGGGAACAACACTTCTTCGGCGAAATCGCCCCCGGACACCGCCCCGAGGACGACCGCGACCTCGACGGCTTCAGCGACCTCGCCGAGTTCCTGGCCGGCACCAACCCCACCAACGCCACCTCGCGCCTTCGCCTCCATCCCCCCCAGGCCACCGTCACCGGCGACGTCCTCCTCCGCTGGGATTCCGCCGCGGGCGTCGGCTACCGCGTCCAGGGAAGCCCCGATGCCCTCGCCTGGACTCCCGTCACCGACTGGATCCGCGGCACCGGCACCGCCACCACGGCCATCGTCCCCAACCCCGCCACGGACCTTCCCTACCTCTTCCGCATCGAAGCCCACCCCTGAACCCACGCCGCACCCCACATTCGCATCCTCCCCTTCCCATCCCCATGGCATCCCTCCCATCCACCCCCAGCGTCCTGGTCCTGCTCGTTCCCGGCTTCGAGGAAATCGAAACCGTCACTCCCATCGACCTCCTGCGCCGCGCCGGAGCCCGCGTGGTCGTCGCCTCGGTCACCGGGGAACCCGCGGTCACCGGGCGCTGCCAGATGACCCTCCACGCCGACACCGCCCTCGCCGATGTCATCGACCAGCCGTTCGATCTCCTCGTGATCCCCGGAGGCCCCGGGGTCCAGACCCTTCGCACCGATGGCCGTGCCGCCCGCCTCGCCCGCGCCCAGGTCGAAGCCGGTCGCCCCGTGGCCGCCATCTGCGCCGCCCCCACCGTCCTCGCCGATGCCGGACTCCTCCAGGGACGCCGGTTCACCGCCCACGCGTCCGTTCTGGCCGAACTCCCCGGTCCGCCAACCGATCAACCCGTCGTCGAGGACGGCCCGATCATCACCTCGCGCGGAGCCGGCACCGCCCTCGAATTCGGTCTCGCCCTCGTCCGCCGCCTCTTCGGACCCGACATCGCCGACGCCGTCGCCCGCGCCATCATGCTCAAACCGTAGCGCCGCCCTCGCGGAACTCGCGCGCCTTCTCCGCCAGTCCCTTCTCGATTGCCTCCCCCTCCCCAATCCCCTGCTCCGCCGCATACCGCCGCACATCCTCGGTGATCTTCATCGAACAGAAATGCGGGCCGCACATGCTGCAGAAATGCGCCGTCTTCGCCCCTTCCTGCGGCAGGGTCTCGTCGTGGAAGGACCGCGCGGTCTCCGGATCCAGACTCAGGTTGAACTGGTCCTCCCACCGGAACTCGAACCGCGCCTTGCTCACCGCATCGTCCCGGTACCGCGCCCCGGGATGCCCCTTGGCCAGGTCCGCCGCATGCGCGGCGATCTTGTAGGCGATGACGCCGTTCTTCACATCCTCCTTGTTGGGCAGCCCAAGGTGCTCCTTCGGCGTGACGTAACAGAGCATCGCTGTTCCGTACCATCCGATCATCGCCGCCCCGATCGCGCTGGTCAGATGATCGTACCCGGGGGCGATGTCCGTCGTCAGCGGTCCCAGCGTGTAAAACGGGGCCTCGTGACACCATTCGAGCTGGCGGTGCATGTTCTCCTCGATCAGGTGCATCGGCACATGCCCGGGTCCCTCGTTCATCACCTGCACCCCGTGCGCCCAGGCGCGCTTCGTCAACTCCCCCTGCGTCGCCAGTTCCGCAAATTGCGCCTCGTCGTTCGCATCGGCCAGACAGCCCGGCCGCAACCCGTCCCCGATGCTGAACGCCACGTCGTACGCCGCCATGATCTCGCAGATCTCGTCCCAGTGGCTGTAAAGGAAGTTCTCCCGGTGATGGGCCAGACACCACTTCGCCAGAATGCTCCCGCCCCGGCTCACAATCCCGGTCAGCCGCCGGGCCGTCAGCGGCACGTACTGCAGCAACACCCCGGCGTGGATGGTGAAGTAATCCACCCCCTGCTCCGCCTGCTCGATCAACGTGTCCCGGAACACCTCCCAGCTCAGTTCCTCCGCCCTCCCCCCCACCTTCTCCAACGCCTGGTAGATCGGCACCGTCCCGATCGGCACCGGCGCGTTCCGCATGATCCACTCCCGCGTCGCGTGGATGTCGCGCCCCGTCGAAAGATCCATCACCGTGTCCGCCCCCCACCGGGTCGCCCAGCGCATCTTCTCCACCTCCTCCTCGATGCTCGACGCCACCGCGCTGTTCCCGATGTTGGCGTTGATCTTCACCAGGAAGTTCCGCCCGATGATCATCGGCTCGGATTCCGGATGATTGATGTTCGAGGGGATGATCGCCCGCCCGGCCGCCACTTCGTCCCGCACGAACTCGGGCGTGATCACCGCCGGAATCCGCTGCGGAAACCGCCGCAGCACCTCCGGCCGGTACCCGCCATCCCCGGGCCGGTTCCCCCCGCCTTCCCGCGCCTCCGCCAGCAGCGCCCGACCCTGATTCTCCCGGATCGCCACGAACTCCATCTCCGGCGTCACGATCCCCTGCCGCGCATACCAAAGCTGGGTCACCGGATGCCCCGCCGACGCCCGCAACGGACGCCTCCCCGATGACGCCGGCGCCCGCCCCGCCACCAGACCCTCCCCGTTCCCCGGTCGCGCCCCCTCCCGCTGGCGCGCATGCGCCTCGCTGAGATACCCGTCGTCCTGCGGTCGCACCACCCGCCCCGCGTACTCCTCAACATCCCCACGGCCCTCAATCCAGCCCCGTCGCAGCGCCGGCAACCCCGCCCTCACGTCCCCCTCGAACGCCGGATCCCCCCAGGGCCCGCTCGTGTCATACACCCGCACCGGCGCGTTGGCCTCAACGCCCCCGCCCGGTGTCCGCGTCGGCGCCTGAGCAATCTCCCGCATCGGCACACGCACCTCCGGATGATGCGTTCCCGACACATACACGCGGGTGCTCTTCGGCCAGGGGTTCGAGGAACGGGGCTCGAGGGATTCGGGTCGGGCAATCATGGCAATGAGCGTGCAGGCTAAGACAGTGCGTGGTGTCCAAATCCGACGGCCATCGTTCATCGACCCCGCCGGAACCATCAGGAACCTGCTTCAGCCACCCCCTTGGAAAGTGCGCCCCGCGTCCGTCGCGGCCGCCTCCCTCCGCCGGTATCAGCCGGATCAGGTTCAACGGGTCTCCCGCTGCGGCGGAACTCTCAGCCGTCAACCAACGGCTCCCCGGTCCGCCGAGTCTGCCCCTTCGCCCCCCTCCGTCAAGCCGTCCCTCCCCGCCCCCCCGCAGCAGCACCGGACTCCACCCCGGACGCCCGCCACGGCATCTGCACCCGAACCTCCGTCCCCCCGCCGCTCGCATCCCGGATCACCAGGGCCTGCCGCACCCCGTACAACTGCTCGAGGCGGCGCCGCGTGTTCGACAACCCGATCCCATGGCCGCGCACCTTCTTCTCCCCGGACTTCAGCCCCGGCCCGTTGTCCCGCACCACGATGACCAGCCACTCCCCCTCCCGCCCCGCCTCCACCCGCACCATCCCCTGGCGCCGCTGCCGTTCAATACCGTGCTTGATCGCGTTCTCCACCAGCGGCTGCAGAAAAAGATTCGGAACCATCGCCGTCAGCAGCTCCGGATCCACCGATCGTTCCAGCACCAACCGTGTCCCGAACCGCGCCTGCTCGATCTCGAGATAGCGGTCCAGAAACGCCAGTTCCTCCCCCAACGTCACCTCCTGCCTGTCCCGGCTGTCCAACGCCCGCCGCAGCAGCTCGCTCAACCGGATCAGCATCCGGTCCGCCGCCTCGACGTCCTGATGCATCAGCGAGGAAATCGCGTTGAGCGTGTTGAACAGAAAATGCGGGTTCAACTGCATCTGCAACGCCTGCAACCGCGCCGCCGTCAGCCGCTGCTCCAGCTCGATCGCCCGCTGCGCCCGTTCCCGCGCCCGTAACTGGTACGCCACCACATGCTGGCTCCCCACCACCGCCCAATACACCAGCAGGCTGTGCGGCAACGTCTTCACCAGCACGGTCTCGAACACTTCGAAAAAGGTCTCCGCCCGGCCGTCCAGCCGTACCTGCCACAACGCCACCCACGCCCGTACCAGCAGATACGCCAGCATGAACGCCCCGCACGCGCTGAGATGCACCGCCACCGGACGCCACCGCAACGGCCACTCCAGTCGCACCTGCCGCCCCAACCACGCCACCGGCGGCGCCAGCAGCGCGAACACATACCAGTCCGCCATCGCGTACCCCAGAGCATGGGTCCATGGCACCGGACGCCCCTGCATCGCACTCGAGGCGTAGTACTGCCCCGCAAACAACAACGCCAGCAACGTCCACACCACAAAGGCAATCACCGCCCCACGCGCCAGCCGTCCCACCTGTTCGCGGGACAACATCATGCGCCAGTCACCCATCCGGCAGAGCCGTTTCCCATCCCCCGATCACGCACCCCGGACGCCCGGCTTGCAAGCGGTGATGTCCGCCGACGCCACATACGCCCCCGCATTCCGCCCGGGCAGCCACTCGTCGATGAACGCCCGGCTCCCTTCCTTCACCTCAATCCGCACCCCCTCAAACCCGGCGGCGGTCAGCATGGCCTCCAGTTCTCCACGAAGCACCGCCCCCGCCACGCACCCGGAGTACGCCTCCATGTCCCCCTTCAAGGCCTCCGGTATCGGCTGCAACGCCACAATGTCCGAGATCGCCAGTCGCCCCCCAGGCTTCAACACCCGGTACGCCTCCCGGCACACCCGCGCCTTGTCCGGAGACAGGTTCACCACGCAGTTCGACAGGATCAGATCCGCCACCCCGTCCGCCACCGGCAAGGCCTCGATCTCCCCCAGCCGGAATTCCACGTTGTCGTACCCGCCCCGCCCCGCGTTCGCCCGCGCCTTGCTGATCATGTCCGGCGTCATGTCCACCCCGATCACCCGCCCCCCACACCCCACCCGCCGCGCCGCCAGAAAACAGTCGAACCCCGCCCCGCTCCCCAGATCCACCACCGTCTCCCCGGCCCGGATCGACGCAATAACCGTCGGATTCCCACAGCCCAGGCCAAGCTCGGATCCCTCCGGTACCCCGGCCACATCCTCCGCCGCATACCCCAGTGTCACCGCGTCCGTGCCCCCCTCCTTCGAACAACACGAGGGCGCCCCCCCGCACCCACGCTGCTCCAGCCGCGCAATCTCCCCGTACCGCTCCCTCACCTGTTGCCGGATCCCGTCCTCCCGCAACGCCTTCCCCCCCTGGCTCCCATCCTTCTCCTGATCTTCAATCGTCTTCACAGCATTGCCTCCTGGTCTTTTATATTTCGCTCCAATGCGAAATATCCAACACCCCCATGCCCACCGCGTCAACCCCCGATTCTCCCCGCCTTGAGACTCGCCAGCGCGTCGAGCGCCGCGAGTCGCGACGCCGTCGCACTGACCCTCGGCTCCGGATAGTCGGTGCCCAACCGCACCCCGGCCGACCTCAGCACCAGCGGCGGCGCCTCCCACGGCGCATGCACCCATTCCGTCGGCACCCTTCGCAACTCGGGGATCCACTGCCGCACGTACCCGCCATCCGGGTCGAACTTCCGTCCCTGGGCCACCGGGTTGAACACCCGGAAATACGGGGCCGCATCCGCACCGCACCCGGCCACCCACTGCCAGCCAAGCGTGTTGTCGGCCAGATCGGCGTCCACCAAGGTGTCCCAGAACCACTCCGCCCCGGCCCGCCAGGAAATCAGCAGGTTCTTCACCAGGAACGACCCCGCCACCATCCGCACCCGGTTGTGCATCCAGCCCGTCGCCCACAACTCCCGCATCCCCGCATCCACCAGCGGGTAGCCCGTCCGACCCCGCTGCCAGCACTCCAACGAAGCCGCGTCCTCCCGCCACGGAAACCGCTCGAACGGTTCCCGCAACGGACGCTCCACGGTGTGGGGAAAGTGGAAGAGCAGGTGATGCGCGAATTCCCGCCAACCCACCTCCGCCAGGAACTGCCAGCGCCGCCACACCGCTTCCACCACCCCCGCATTCCCCGCCGCCCGACGCACCGCATGCCACACCTGCCGTGGCCCGATCTCCCCAAAGTGCAAATGAGGCGACAGCCGCGACGTGCCTTCCCGGTCCGGACGGTTCCGCTCCTCCCCATAGCCCAGCACCGCTCCCGCACAGAACCGGGCCAACCGCTCAACCGCACCCGCCTCCCCCGGCCGCCACGCCTCCCGCAGCCCCTGATCCCAGGGAATCCCCGGCAGCAACCCCAGCGCCTCGATCCCTTCCGATGCCGGCCAGGTCCGCGGTGCCGGCAGATGCCCGGGAGCGCCCACCGGCATGTCCGGGTCCGATCGCCCCAGACACTCCCGCCAGTACGGAGTGAAGACCTGGAACGGTTTCCCCGCCCGGTTGCGGACAGTCCACGGCTCGTGCAGCAGCGCCCCGTTGGCGCTTTCCACCCGCAACCCTTCAGCCCCCAACGCCTCCTTGACCTGTCGATCCCGCTCGATCGTCGCCGGTTCGTACCGCCGGTTCCAGAAAACCGAGCCCGCCCCCGTCTCCCGCACCAGCGCCCGCAACACGTCCAGCGCCGGCCCCCGCCGCACCACCAGCCGCGACCCCTTCGCCCGCAGCGCTTCATCCAGCCTCGTCAGCGAATGATGCAGCCACCAGCGCGACGCCGCACCCGCAGCCCAGCGCCCCTCCTCCTCCGGCGACCAGAGGAACACCGGCACCACCGCGCCGCCCGTCGCCGCGGCCAGCGCCAGAGCCGGGTTGTCCGTCAACCGGAGATCCAACCGAAACCAGACCAGACAGGAAGGGCGCGCCTCGGGCATATGCGGCACCGAACTTCCCCCTATCCGTACCCAGGCAGTAAAGAGGAAAGCACCGCTACGGCTCAGTCCATCCGGACGCACGCTTCGATGTCCCCGGGAAGAAACGTGCAGCGCTGAATCCGCAGCGCCATCCGGAAGTCCCGCCGCGCTTCCACCCACAACACGTCATCCGCCAATTCCAGCACTCCCCGCATGGTGGTCCCGTCCTTCAACCGCACCTCCACATCCTTCCCCAGCGGCAGACCCAGTTCCCGCGCCAGCGCGTTCAGCGCCGTCAACCGCTCCTGCCGCCACCGGCTCAGCTCGTCCCCGGCCCGGCGTGCCGATTCGAAGGCTAGCTCCATCTGGGTGACCGACGACGCGTTGGCGGATGTGGACATGGCAGACCTTGACGATCCCTCATCCTGACCCGCCCAACGCCCGGGGCCAGCCCGGGTTGTCCACCGTTGTTCACAGGATTGCTCGCACCCGTCCCTCACCGCGGCGGCTGGGCGCTCAACCCGATCTCCGGCTGCCGCCCCGTGAAGTACTCGCACGACCACTCGTTCGGAAACAACAACACCATCCGGCCTGTCGAGTCCCGCCCCATCCGCGACCCCGTCGGCAGCAGGCCTTCCACCGCCACCGGATCCGGGTCGCCACGAACCACCCAGCGAATCGTGTTCCACGGCGCCGCCTCCATCCGCGACTCCGCCCCGTACTCGGTCTGCAACCGGTACTGCACCACCTCGAACTGCAACGGCCCCACCGCCCCCAGCAGCGGCACCCGCTGCGTCGTCGCATCCAGCAGAAACGACTGCACCACCCCCTCCTGCAACAGTTGCTCCAACCCCTCCCGGAATCGCTTGAACTGCGCGGTCGTCGGACTGTGCAGCCACGCAAAACACTCCGGCGTGAATCGCGGAATCTCGTCGAACACCAGCGTCGCCTCCTCCGCCAGCGTGTCCCCGATCCGGAAATCGTCGTGCCCCACCAACCCCACCACATCCCCGGGATACGCCTCGTCCATCGTCTCCCGCTCCCGCGCAAACAGCTTGTGCGAACTCGACAACCGCAGACGCCGCCCCGTCCGCGTGTGAATCACCGTCATGTCCCGCTCGAATCGTCCCGAACATACCCGCACAAAGGCCAGCCGGTCCCGATGACGCGGATCCATGTTGGCCTGGATCTTGAAGATGAACCCCGAGAACCCCCCCGCCTCCGGCGCAATCCGCCGTCCCCCCACCGAACGCGCCATCGGCGCAGGCGCCATGTCCAGGAACGCATCGAGCAGCAGTTGCACCCCGAAGTTGTTCACCGCGCTCCCGAAAAACACCGGCGTCAACGCCCCCGCCAGCACCCGCTCCCGCTCGAACGCCGCCCCCGCCCCCTCCATCATCGCCAGCTCGTCCACCGTCTTCGCATACACCGACTCCGACAGCCGCTCCCGCACCTGCCCGTCCGACAGGTCCAGCACCGACACCGGGGCCCGGTAACCGCCCCCGGGCACCCGCTCGAAAAAATGCACCAGCCGTCCCTGCCGGTCATACACCCCGCGGAATTCCGCCCCGTCCCCCAGCGGCCAGTTGACCGGATACGCCTGGATCCCCAGCACGCTCTCCAGCTCGTCCACCAGCGCCAGCGGCTCCCGCGCCGGCCGGTCCATCTTGTTCATGAAGGTGAAAATCGGTATCCCCCGCTGCCGGCACACCTCGAACAACTTCCGCGTCTGCGTCTCGATCCCCTTCCCCGCGTCAATCACCATCACCGCCGCATCCACCGCCGTCAGCACCCGGTACGTGTCCTCCGAAAAATCCCGGTGACCCGGCGTGTCCAGCAGGTTCACGCAGTACCCCCGGTACTCGAACTGCAACACCGTCGAACTCACCGAAATCCCCCGCTTCCGCTCCAGTTCCATCCAGTCCGACGTCGTCGCCCGCTGGTTCCGCCGCGCCGTCACCGACCCCGCCAGATGCACCGCCCCGCCATAGAGCAGAAACTTCTCCGTCAACGTCGTCTTCCCCGCGTCCGGATGCGAGATGATCGCAAACGTCCGTCGCCGGGCAATCTGTGCTGCCATGCCTTCCATAGGTTCCTCTCCAACCCCGCGTCCGTCCGCTCCTCGCGTCGCCCCCCGGGCCCGTCACCATGACCGACTCCCGCCTTCCAGGGGAAGCTCCGTCACCAACCCCGTCCGGTCCCCTGTGCAGCCCGGAAGGGTGGGGAGAGGTGCGAGCTTCGCCAGGCGTGGCATCGGAGGGCCGAGTTCCACGAGGCCGCAAAGGGGGTGGTGATTTGGATTGAACGCTCTGATTCGCTGCCTCCTCACCCACAACCCGGGGATGCACCGTCCCGTCCCATCACCGCACCTCTCCCGGCCCTGCCCGCCCATCACACCAACCGCACCAGCGCCTCCCGCACCCGCTCCAGCCGGTCCCCCTCAAGCGCCGATAGAAACGGTGTCACCGGACCCGTCCGCACCCGACCCGCCAGTTCCACCGCGTGGTGCAGCACCTTCGCCGGATTCCAGGCGTCCCGGCAGTCCTCCAGCGGCAGAAACCGCTCCCGGATCCCCTCCGCCTCCTCCCACCGCCCCGCCACGCACGCCTCATACAACGCCACCGCCCGCTCCGGCGCCACGCATCCGCTGCCCGTCGTGAACCCCGGCAGCCCCCAGTCCCGCAGATGCACCACCGCCGGTCGTTCCCCAATCCCGCTGACCACCCGCCCGCGATCCACCCGGTCCAACAGCCCGGCCAGGTACGCATCCTCCCCCGGATCCTCCCGCACCACCGCGTACTTGATCCCCACGCACAACCCGTCGCCGCACAGCCTCCCCAGCGCCTCCAACCCCGCCGCACGATCCACCCCCAGCGTGTCCTCCGACTTCAGGTACACAATGACCGGTGTCCCCGACGCCGAAACGAATTCCCGGATACCGCGCTCCCATCCCCCCGCATCCCGAGGGTCCGAGCACGGCAACAGCATCACCGCCGGAAAACCCCGCGACCGCAACAACTCCGCCTGGTCCCGAAGCCGGCCATACCCGGGTCCCGCCGACGGCAACATCCACCAGTCGTCCGGCAACGTCGTCATCCACTCCAACGCCTCCAAATACTCGCGCAACGTGACGTGGTAGAAGAACGCATTGCCCCCGAACATGAACCTGCGGATGCCCGCCCCGGCAATCCCGTCGAGCAACGCCCGCGCCGCCTCGAAGTCCGGATGACGCGCCGGATCGTCGCGGCGCGGAAGCGGCGGCACGGCAATGACCCCGCGCAGGTCGTCGGGCAAAACAGGGGTGCGTTTCATGGCTGGATCATGGCTAGTGAATCTCGGGCTCCGCCGTGGGCGCGTTCCCGTCCAGGAACCGGAAATCGCATCCCTCATCCGCCTGCCCGATCTCGCGGGCCGACAACCAACCGTACCCCCGGGCAAACCGCGGCGGCGGCGCACGCCACGCCCTTCGCCGCACCTCCACCTCCGCCTCGGAGACGTGCCAGTGCAATCGACGCTCCGAGACCGACACCTCAATCAGATCGCCATCCCGCACCAGCCCAAGTGGCCCGCCCACCGCCGATTCCGGGGCAATGTGGAGAATGCACGCGCCGTATGCCGTGCCACTCATCCGGGCGTCCGACAACCGGAGCACATCCCGCACCCCCTGCCGCAGCAGCTTCCGCGGAATGGGAAGCATCCCCCACTCCGGCATCCCCGGACCGCCCACCGGCCCGGCGTTCCTCAGCACCAGCACCGAATCCGCCGTGACCGGCAGATCGTCCCGGTCAATCCGCCGCTTCAAATCCGCGTAATCCTCGAACACCAGCGCCGGACCCGCGTGCGAATGCAGGCGCGGCTCGGCGGCGGCGTGCTTCATCACACAACCCCTCGGCGCCAGATTCCCCCGCAGCACCGCCACACCCCCTTCGGGCCAGACCGGGCGCGCCCGCGGCCGGATGACCTCCGGATCGAGACACTCCCCCTCGTCGAGCCAGGCCCCCAGCGTGCGCCCGTCCGACATTCCCACCCCGGTGTCCAAGGCGTCCCGAACCTCACGCAGCAGCGCACGCACCCCCCCCGCATCGTGGAAATCCTCCATCAGGAAGCGCCCCGCCGGACGCAGATCCAGCAATACCGGCACCTGCCGCGAAATCCGGTCGAACGTCTCCATTTCCAGCACCACCCCGGCCCTCCGGGCCATCGCCAGCAAATGCACCACCGCATTTGTGGATCCCCCCGTCGCCATCAGCGTGACCACCGCGTTCTCGAACGTTCCGCGCCCCACCCATCGCGAAGGGCGGAGATCCTCCCACACCATCGAAACAATCCGCCGTCCGCAGGCCACCGCCATCCGCGCATGCGCCGAATGCACCGCCGGCACCGTCGCCGCCCCGGGCAGCGTCAGACCCATCGCCTCCGTCAACGACGCCATCGTGGACGCCGTGCCCATCGTCATGCACGTGCCCGGCGACCGTGCAATCCCCTCCTCGATCTCCTCCCACGCCCCGTCCGGCAACCGCCCCGCGCACCGTTCCGCCCAGTACTTCCATGCGTCACTCCCGCTCCCGAGCGTCTGGTCCCGCCAGCGCCCCTTCAGCATCGGCCCGGCCGGCAGGAAGAGACACGGCAGATCCATGCTGAACGCCCCCATCAACAGTGCTGGCACCGTCTTGTCACACCCGCCCATCAGCACCGCCCCGTCCACCGGATGACACCGCAGCACCTCCTCGACCTCCATGGCCAGCAGGTTCCGGTAGAACATCGTGGTGGGCTTCATCAACATCTCGCCCAGCGACATCACCGGAACCTCGACCGGAAACCCGCCCGCCTCCAGCACCCCCCGCTTCACCTCGGCCGCCCGTTCCCGCAGGTGCGTGTGGCACGTGTTCAGTTCGCTCCAGGTATTCAGGATCGCGATGATCGGGCGGCCCGTGAACTCGGCCCGGTCGTACCCCATCTGCAGCGCCCGCGACCGGTGCCCGAAGGAACGCAGATCGTCCGGCCCGAACCACCGGTGGCTCCGCAAGGACTCCGGAGTGCGCACCGCCGGACTCATCGCCCCCGCGCCCCTTTCAGAAGTCCCCACGGAAAGAAGTACACCGCGTACACCACCGCGAACACCAGGAAACTTTCCAGCTTCACAAAGTGGGCGAACGCGAAAAAGAAGATCAACAGGTGCAGTCGCACCACATTCTTGTAAGGCGCCGCCATCGCCTCACCATCCCCCCACGACTTTTCTCCACCGGCGCGTCCCTCCGCATCGCCCGCTCCAACCGCCGAAGATCCCCACAGCACGCGCCGCTCCGCCACCATCGCCGCCGGCAGAAACCACCAGTACCGCAACAGCACCTCCCCGTAGGGCGGAATCCCCGGCCCGCTCGAGGACGCGCCCCCCACCGGAAAAAACGCATTCAGAAAGACCGAGTGCACCAGGTGAAACCCGCCGAAGTGGACCGTGAAGAATCCCAGCAGGAAAAGCCCCCCGAAGACCGTCGCAACCCCCTTCCCAGCCGATCCCTCACCCCGTCCCGAAGCCCCCATCGTCGCCATGGCCGGCACCACGATCCCCCGGACGATCATCGCATACCCCACCACCAGGCTCGACAGCCACAGACTCCACACCAGATCGCCCGTCCGCCACCCGAATACCCCCGCCACCCCAAGCCCCATCACGAACGCCACGGCATCGGGCCACGCCGCCCTCCATCGCGACGACGCAGGCTGCGCCATTCCATTGGCAACGTCCACGGGACAACATCCTGTCAGAACCCGCTCCCCCAAGACCAGTGGGAACCGGGAATCCCCGTGGCAAACGGTGCATCCCGGAGTTGTGGGTGAGGAGGCAGCGAATCGGAGGGACGAGCTCCGCGAGTCCTCAACCCATTGCCCCACTCCGCTGCGGCCTCGTGGAACTCGGCCCTCCGAGACGACGCATCGCGAAACTCGCACATCTCCCCACAACTTCGGGATGCACGGCGTGGCAAACATCGGCCGTTGCATTCGCAACCCGCCTGAAGACCGCCGTTCCCGCATCAATCCTCCGTTCAAAACGACCCGCCATCTCCTTGCAGAGTCTTGCCCGAAAAGATCCAGCCAGCGCCCCCGACCCTGCTTCAAGCCTGCGGCCTGGCAGGGATTCCCGGCAAGGACACCGCCAGACCCACACCTCACCCTGGAAACTCGAACTGCATCACCGCCACCTCCGCGCCGTGGTACGGCGTCCTCTCGATCAACGACCATCCCAGGCGGGTGTAAAACCGCTCCGCGCTGGGCGTATAGAGATAGAGCCGTCCGACCTTCATCCGTGCCGCCTCCTCCATGGCCCGCCGGACCAGCGCCGTCCCGATCCCCTCACCCCGGCGATCCGGCGCCACGAACACGCTGGCCAGCCACGGCGACCATTGCGGACGCGACTCCATGTCCTGCGCCACCAGCATCGAGGAACCGAGCAACTTCTGCCCCTCCATCGCCACCAGCACCGTCGGAATCGCTCCCCGCCCGCATTCCCCCTCCAGACGCACAGCCCGCGCTTCCACGGTGTCTCCCGGATGCAGCCATCCCCACTCCTCGTGATGCCATCGCGCCAATTCCGGCAGGAATTGCCTGGAGTCCGCCAAGTAGCCCAAAGTCACCATCCCTGACTATTTCAGGCCGCCATGCCTCCGGCGATTCTAGAATGGTCAACTTCAACAATGGGACCGGCTCAATAAAACTGACATTTTCTGTTTAAAACGCCGGTCATTTTAGATTGACCCTCAACCCAGCCCAGTACCCTTCAAATGCTGATCTAAGAGCCAGGCATTTTAAATTGACCCAACACACACCCCGCTTACACAATCTTCCCGCGTCATCCACCACCACCCCATGAGAACCCCGCGCATCAAGTCCGATCCTTCCCTCCCTGCGGTCTATCACTGCATGTCCCGCGTCGCCGGC
>JAHCBA010000049.1 GCA_019634625.1 Verrucomicrobiia bacterium | reverse complement strand
TCGGCGGGCACAGAGCTCAAAAAGGGTTGTCCGCCGGGATGCGGGCACCCGATACTCAGGAAATTCCCGGATCGATTCCCAACCCCAACCCCAAGACAAGCCCATGAGTGTACGCATGCATCGTCGATCGTTTTTCAAGACCACGGCCGTGGCATCCGCCGCCCTGGCCCTGCCTGCCGTTTCCTGGAACCGGGTTTACGGAGCCAACGACGCCCTGAGGGTGGCGGTGGTCGGGTTCAAGGGGCGCGGCAACGACCACATCAACAGTTTCCTGAGGATTCCCGGGGTGCGGGTGGCGGCCTTGTGCGACTGCGACCAGCGGGTGCTGGATGGCGCGGTGTCGAAACTCAAGGAGCAGGGACACGACGTGAAGGGGTATCTGGACGTTCGGGACTGCATTGCGGACAAGGACATCGACATCATCTCGACGGCGACGCCGAACCACTGGCATGCGCTGATCTCGGTTTGGGCGTGCCAGGCGAACAAGGACGTGTACCTGGAGAAGCCGGTGTCCCACAACGTGTGGGAGGGGCGGAAGGCGGTGGAAGCGGCGCGGAAATACAGGCGGATTGTACAGACCGGGACGCAGAGCAGGTCGAGCCACGCGATTCAGGAGGCGGTGGACTGGGTGGCGGCGGGGAACATTGGGAAGATCAAGGTGGCTCGGGGGCTGTGTTACAAGGCGCGCGCGAGCATCGGCAAGGTGGACGGGCCGCAGCCGATTCCGGAGCACATCGACTACAATCTGTGGTGCGGGCCGGCCCCGATGTCGCCGTTGATGCGGCAGAACCTTCACTACGACTGGCACTGGGTCTTCGAGACCGGCAATGGGGATCTGGGCAACCAGGGGATCCACCAGATGGACATTGCGCGATGGTTCCTGGGCGAGATGGAGTTGTCTCCGGTGGTGCTGAGCGTGGGGGGGCGGCTGGGGTACGTGGACGACGGGGACACGCCCAACACCCAGGTGGCGTACCACGGGTATGCCAAGGCGCCGCTGATCTTTGAGGTGAGAGGTTTGCCGAAGGACAAGGCGGGTCAGGCGGAGTGGGGGCGCAATATGGACCGGTACCGGGGCGGTTCGGTGGCGGTGGTGGTCGAGTGCGAGGGAGGACATGTGCTGGTGCCGAACTACAACAGCGCGATTGCCTACGACAAGGATGGCACCGAATTGAAGCGATGGAACGGGACCCGCAACCACTACGAGAACTTCATTGCGGCGGTGCGGAGCCGGCAGGTGGAGGACCTGACCGCGGACATTCTGGAGGGTCACCTTTCGAGTGCGCTTTGCCATACCGGCAACATCTCGCACCAACTTGGGAAGGAGCAGTCGGTGGGCGCGATCCGGGAGCAGATTCGGGAACATGCCTCCTTGGAGGAGGCCTATGACCGGATGGTGGAGCACCTGCAGGCGAACGAGGTGGATCTCGATGCGGATCGGATCACGCTGGGCGTCGGGTTGCGGATGGATCCGTCGAGCGAGCGGTTCCGGGGGAATCGCGAGGCGAACCGGTTGCTGACCCGGGAATATCGCGCGCCGTTCGTGGTGCCCGAGGTGGTGTAAGCCCATTGGCAGCCCATTGGCAGCCCATTGGCCCCAGGGCGTCGTGTCCCCCCCCCCGGTCGGCGTTGCGCCAGGTGCGGGGGGGGCGACGGGACCGGCGGGTGGGAAGGAGGCCGGGAGTGAGGACCGGAGCGAGGATGCGTCATGGATTGGCAGGCGTGGACGGCACTGGGGATTGTGGCCCTATCGGCGGGCGGGATGGCTTGGAAGGCATGGCATCGCGGCGGGGGGTGCGGAGGGGGATGTTGCGGGAGGAAGGGATGGAAGGGCGGCGGCTCCGGGGGGAATACCTCTGGGGGAGGGAGATAGGAAGCATGGGACGCCGGGGCGGGGCCTGCAAAAGTCCGGGTCGATGTCTTGCGTGGCTGGACGCGGTGTCGTAACCTCCGGTCACTGGGCATGGCTTCCTCGAAGATCAGTACCGCGGCTAAGTTTGTCACGACGCGGCCCAAGGCGCCCATGAAGACGGCAGGCAATGGCGTGGCTTGGGTCCCGAACGTGGATGTGTTTGCGCACGACGAAGGAATCGTCGTGAAGGCGGAGCTGGCGGGAATCCGGCGTGAGGACCTGTCCTTGACCGTCGATGGGAATCGTTTGCGCATCAAGGGCATACGACGGGATTGTCCGCGGGCCCCCGGCTCGCGTTTCCTGATGTTGGAGATCGAATACGGGGCGTTTGAGGCGGCGGTGGAGTTGCCTTTGGGCACGGACATGGCGAGCGCGCGGGCGGTGTACCTGAACGGGTTTTTGCGGGTGGAGTTTGGGCGATTGGGGGAGACGGCGGGAGGGCCGCAGCGGATTGAGGTGGCCTGAGGCAAACGGTGGGAGCAAACGGTGGGAGCGAACGAGGGCGGCACGGGAAGGAGGACGTGGCCTTCGTCATAATCTTCGCATGGGAGGTCTGGATACCGAGTTCATCAGTCTGGTACGGGATGCTGCGGTGCCTTCCGGGGAGGAGGGGCCACGGGCGGAATTGCCTGGGGAGCTTCCGGTACTGGGGTTGTCGGACATTGTGATTTTTCCGGGCAACGTTTCGCCGTTGCTGGTGGATTCGGGATCGAGCATCCGGTTGGTGGACGACGTGGTAGCGGGGGGCCGGCTGTTGTGCCTGGTGTTGCAGAAGCGGGAGGAAGTGGCGGATCCGGCGCCGGAGGATTTGTACGGGGTGGGGTGTGCGGCGCGGTTGCTGAAGATGTTGAAGTACCCGGACGGGACGGCGCGGATTCTGGTGGAGGGGTTGGAACGGGTTCGGGTGGCGCGGTACACGTCACGTCAGCCGTATTTGAAGGCGCGGGTGAAGGTGCTGCCGGAGAAGGAGGATGGCACGGCGCGGACGCAGGCGATGATGCGGGCGCTGCAATCGCGATTTCAGGAGGTGTTGAAGATATCGCCGCCGGTGGGGGAGCACATCAAGCTGGCGTCGTTGAATGTGAGCCAGCCTGGGCGTCTGGCGGATCTGATTGCGGGGACGCTGCAGTTTCAGTTGTCGGAGAAGCAGCGGTTGCTGGAGACGCCGGTGGTGGAGGAGCGGATGGCGTTGCTGGCGCCGTGGCTGGAGCGGGAACTGGAGTTGAGCGCGTTGGGGGCGAAGATCCAGGACGAGGTGAGCAGCACGCTGAGCAAGAGCCAGCGGGATTATTTCCTGCGGGAGCAATTGCGGGTGATCCGGCGGGAGCTGGGGGAGACGGACCCGGCTCAGGCGGAGTGGAATGCGTTGCGGGAACAGATTGAGCGGGCCGGGTTGCCGTCGGAGGTGGCGGCGGTGGCGCAACGGGAACTGGAGCGGCTGGCGACGATTCCGCCGGCGGTGGCGGAGCACACGGTGGTGCGGAATTACCTGGATTGGATTCTGCAGCTTCCCTGGAGGCAGACGAGTGCCGACCGGCTGGATCTCGGGGCGGCGAGCCGGCTGCTGGACCGGGAGCACTACGGGTTGCAGCGGGTGAAGGACCGGCTGCTGGAGTTCCTGGCGGTGATGCAGCGCAAGCCGGATTCCGGGGGGCCGATCCTGTGTCTGGCGGGACCGCCCGGGGTGGGCAAGACGTCGTTGGGTCGGAGTCTGGCGGATGCGCTGGGCCGGCAGTTCATCCGGATTGCGCTTGGGGGCATGCGGGACGAGGCGGAGATCCGGGGGCATCGGCGGACGTATGTGGCGGCGATGCCGGGCAGGATACTGCAGGCGATGCGGCGGGCGGGGACGCGGAATCCGGTATTGCTGCTGGACGAGCTGGACAAGATGGGGAGCGACTACCGTGGGGATCCGGCGGCGGCGCTGCTGGAGGTGTTGGATCCGGAGCAGAACCGGGGCTTCACGGACCACTACCTGGAGATGCCCTTTGACCTGTCGCGGGTGCTGTTCATCACGACGGCCAACTGGCTGGAGCCGGTGCATCCGGCGTTGCGGGACCGGCTGGAGGTGATCGACCTGCCGAGTTACACGCTGGACGAGAAGCTGCAGATCGTGCGGCGGCATCTGCTGCCGAGGTCGCTGGAGGAGCATGGCTTGACGGCGCGTGAGGTTCGGCTGGGGCTTCCGACGCTGCGGCGGATGATCGAGGATTACACCCGGGAGGCGGGGGTCCGGCAGTTGAACCGGGAGATTGCCTCGGTCCTGCGGAAGGCGGCGCGGCGACTGGCGGGAGGGAAGCGAAAGCGGGAGCCGTTTGTGGCGCGGCCGGAGGATCTGGCGTCGCTGCTGGGTCCGCCGCGATTTCTTGGGGAAGGTCGGACGCCGATGGGACAGCCGGGGATTGCGATGGGGCTGGCTTGGACGCCGGTGGGGGGTGAATTGCTGCATATCGAGGCCAGCCGGATGCCGGGGGCTGGGAAGTTGATTCTGACGGGTTCCCTGGGGGAGGTGATGAAGGAGAGCGCGCACGCGGCGTTGAGTTTGCTGCGCGGGCAATCGGAGCCCTATGGCGTGGCGGCGGGGGACCACGAGCGGTACGATTTGCACATTCATGTGCCGGCGGGGGCGACGCCGAAGGACGGGCCGAGCGCGGGGCTGGCGTTGTGCGTGGCATTGGCGTCGCTGTTCAGCGGGCGGTGCGTGCGGGAGGATACCGCGGTGACGGGGGAGATCAGTTTGCGGGGGCGGGTGCTGCCTGTGGGGGGAATCAAGGAGAAGCTGCTGGCGGGGTTGCGGCACGGGGTGCGGCGGGTGATTCTGCCGGAGGCGAATCGGAAGGACTGGCCGGAGCTGCCGCGGGAGGCGCGGGATCAGATTCGGGCCATCTTCGTCGAGTCGGTGGAGCAGGCTCTGCCGCAAGCCCTGAAAAAATCGTGAAGCGAATTGTCTGGATGGTGTTCTTGGCCACCCTGCCGGGGTGGATGTTGCCCTTGGGGGGACAGACCCTGAGCCGGGAAGAGGAACGGGGTCGCGCCTTGGCGGCGGAGGTGCGTTCCCAGCGGCCGGCGGGGCCGACGTCCTCGAACGGGACTTTGCGGCTGCGGGCGGCGGATGGCCGGCGGCAGACGATTCCGGTGGAGGTGGGGGTGGTCCTGGGGACGAACGGGTGGAGCACGGTGTACCGGGCGCGATTTCCGGACGGGAGGCGGGAGGCGTTGCAGGTGGTGGCGCGGCCGGAGGCGGCACCCCAATTCGTGCTGCAGCGGACGACACGGGACGGGAATGTTGCGGAGCGGCGTTTGGAACGGGCGGACGAGCTGTTCACGGCATTTGCGGGGACGGACTTCTGGTTCATGGACCTGGGGATGGGATTTCTGCACTGGCCGGAACAGCGGGTGATCGGACGGGAGACGCGCCGCACGCGGAGTTGCCAGATCCTGGAGAGCCGGAATCCGAATCCGGCACCCGGGGCGTACCGGAGGGTGGTGACATGGATCGACGAGGAGACGGGGGGGATTGTGCGGGCGGAGGCGTATGATTTGTCGAACCGGTTGCTGAAGGAGTTTTCGCCGGGGAGCTTTGCGCGGGTGGGATCGCGTTACGAATTGCGCGACATGGAAATTCGGAATGCGCAGACGGATTCGCGGACCACGCTGCTGTTCGAGGTGGAGAACCCGGAGAAGCTTGGCGTTCGGCACCTGCCGGGGTCGGCGCGTTGAGAGCGGTCAGGGGGTCCGGTGGATGGCGGTCAGGATGGCGTTGCCAACGGCCGGTCCGGTGACGTCGTGGTGCCTTCGGATCTGGGCGTCGGCATGGAGGTTGAGGAGGGCGAGTTCGGCGTGGGCCGCAATGAAATGGGGATCGCCGAGGAGGCCGTTGGCGTGTTCGGCGGGGGCAAGTTTGCGGGCGCCATGGGTGCCGAGGCTGCCGTAGAGGCTGGAGAATGGTGCGGGGGCGGTTTCGGTCGGCGCGGCGAGCATGGAGGCGAGGGCGGTGGCGCGGACGAGGATGGCGTCGTGTCGGGAGCGGGTGACCAGGATGGGGCCGCGGATGCGGCGGTGGGCGATGATCCGGCGGAAGGAGCCGTCCTGTCCGGGGCGATAATCGGCGGTGAAGGCAAATTGGGAAACGGCGGCCTGGAGGAGGGAGAGGGTTTGGATGGCGGGATCTTCGGCGGCATGGGCGGCGGCGAGGACCAGACGGGCGCCGAGGCCATGACCACCGAGGTGAAGGCGCAGTGCGGGGAGGTCGCCGGCGAGCTGCTGGAGGAGGGGGGCGAGACCTTTTTCGCCGATCTGGTCCGCGAGGACGCGCAAGGCATAGCTGGCGCCGAATTCGAGGAACCGGCGGGCACCGTCGGCAAAGGAACCTGGATGGGTGCCGGGCGGGGCGGGTGAGGCGGGGTCGTTGGTGGGGACTGGGGGGCGAAGGCGTTCGAGGATTTCGTGTGGGGTCAATGTGGCGAGCGCGGGCGGTTCCTCCTCCGGGACGAGTGGGAGGGTGGTGCCGCGGTGGCCTCCGACGGCGCGGGCGAAGAGGGTGATGGCATGCTGGACGAAGGCCTCGCGGGCTTCGGGGCGGTCGGGGAGTTCGGGGGCCAGTCGGGCGAGTTCGGTGGTCTCGGATTCGGCTTCGGGTCCGAGCCAGATTCGGAACTCATCGATTTCGCCGGCGAGGGCACGGAGGCCGGCCCCGGGGTCACCGGGGGCGGGGTTGTCCACATGGGCAGGATCGTGTGCTGCCCGGGTCGGCCAGGCGATCAGGGCCAGCGCGAAGGCGCGTGCGGGAGACGAGGGAGGGACGTGGGCGAGGGCTGAGCCGAGCGAGGCGGCGAGGCGGGTGGCGAGTTCCCGGGCCTCGTTGGTATCACGGCAGGCGCCGTGGGCGAAGACCAGGAGGTCGGTGATGGCAGCGTCGCGGAGGGGCCGGATCAGGGCACGGAGCCCGCCGGGATCGACCGGGCGGGCGGCGCGGTCGAACGGGACGACGAGGGATTGCACGGGTGGGGTGGGGGTCGTGGGTGGACGACGACGAACGGGCCTCCATCGGCATGGAAGGTGGGCAGGGTATCGAGGCGGGTCGAAGGGTCACTTCTATTGTGGCAGGCCGGAGACGGGGGGATGGGGCGGATGCGGTTTGGAATTCAACGGGGCCGGGGTTCAAGGATGCGGACGACGGCGGAGGAACCGGGGTGGGGATCTGCGGTCATGGGTTCATAGCGCCCTCCGAGGTGGCGGGCGAGGAACTGTTCCTCGCGGCCCTGGAAGTCGAGGCGGTTTTCGGGACGGGCGAAGCCATGGCCTTCGTCGGGGTAGAGGACGTACACGACGCTGCCGCCGTTCTTCTCGATGGCGGCGACGATCTGTTCGCTTTCCGGTTGTTTGACGCGGGGATCATTGGCGCCCTGACCGATGAGGAGGGGGCGTTGGATCTGGTGGGCGCGGAAGAGGGGCGAGGCGTTGCGGATCAATTCCGCATCGGCGGGGTCGTTCACGTTGCCGATGCGGACATTGAACATGCTGAGCACGGGTTTCCAGTACGGGGGGATGGAGCGGAGGAGGGTTTCCAGGTTGGAGGGACCGACGATGTCCACGCCGCAGGCGAAGACGTCGGGGGTGAAGGCGAGGCCGGCGAGGGTGGCGTAGCCGCCGTAGGAACCGCCGGTGATGGCGACGCGGGCGGGGTTGGCGATGCGCTGGTCGACGGCCCAACGGACGGCGTCGATGAGGTCATCGTGCATTTTGAGGCCCCACTGGCGGTTGCCGGCGTTGAGGAAGTTCTTTCCATAGCCGGTGGAGCCGCGGAAGTTGACCTGGAGGACGGCGTAGCCGCGGTTGGCGTACCACTGGGCCGTGGGATCGAGTCCCCAGGTGTCTCGGGCCCAGGGTCCGCCATGGACATTGAGGACCATGGGGAGGTTAGTGGGCGGGACGCCGACGGGGAGGGTAAGGTAGGAGTGGAGGGTGAGGCCGTCGCGGGCGCGAATGGCGACCGGCTTCATGGGGGCAAGGGTGTAGGTGTCGAGTCGGGGCTGGGCGGTGAAGAGGAGTTCGCCGGACTTTGCGGCGCGGTCCCAGGCGTAGTAGCGGGTCGAACCGCGGTCGGTGGTGAACGCCACGAGCCAGCGATCGTCGGCATCGCTGCGGCTGCCGATGAAGAAATCGCCATCGTGGAGGCGGCGGATTCCGTCGAAGTCGGCCTGCACGGCGGGGTCGATGACGCGCCAGGAGGAGCGGCCGGGCTCGAACGAGACGGCCTCGACGGTGCGGCGGACGGGGTGAATGAGCACGGAGCCAAGGTCCACCTCGGGGGAGGCGGCGATGACCCGTTCGGTGCCGGTGGCGAGGTTACGTTCGAGCAGGGCCGTGGTGTCGCGCCCGAGGGAGGACTCGAGATAGACCGAGCGGCCGTCGGCGGAGAAGCCGTGAAGGGCGAGGATTTCGTCGGGACCAACGGTGAGGAGGGTTTTCCAGGGGGCCCCCGGTTCGTCGCGGATGCGGAGTTCGGTGCCGCCGTCGGCAGTGGCGACGGTGGCGCCACGGACGCGGAAGAGGGCGTCGGGGGTCCAGTCCACGACATCGCCGGGGTTTTCGGTGTCGGGGGTGAGGGCACCGGAGACGATATTGAGGCGATGGACATCGAAGACGGTGCGGTCGCGGGCATTGAGGCTGACGAGGACTTCGTCGGGGAAATCGCGGTGGGTGGCGACGATGTCGGCCCGGACTCCCTGGATGGCGGTGAAGTTGCGGACGTTCCCGGAGGCGAGATCCACGCCATGGATTTGGTAGTCTTCGTCACCATCGGTGTCCTGGAGGTAGAGGAGCATGCGGGAGTTGCGCGCCCAGTGGTAGATGCGGATGCCACGTTTGCGGTCGGCGGTGACGATGCGGTCATCCTGTTGACCGACGGTACGGACCCAGATTTGGAGGACGTTGTTGGTATCGGGGGCGAGCCAGGCGAGGGAACGTCCGTCGGGGGCGAGGCGCGGAGCGATACGTTCGGGGTTGCCGAAGAGGACCTCGCGGGGGATGAGGGGAGGGAGTTGGGCCATGGAAGCGGGGACCAGGCCGAGCCAGGCGAGGGTCAGGAGGAAGGCGAGCGCAAGGTGCGGCGACGGGGAAGCGGCCGGGCGAACGAGGTTCACGGGGTGGGACGCTAGGCGAGCAGGAGGCGGGGTCAAGGTTGGGGATGATGGTCGAATCTGTGGAAGGCCTCGGAGAAGCGCCTTTTCGAAGGAAAGGGTTTCCCATCGAAGGAGAGTCACCCAAGGAGGCGGGCTTGGGCGGGTCCACGGCCCACGGCCCACAAAGGCGCAAGGCGACGGGTAAAGGTTTATCACCGGCGGTACCGACAACTGTATTATGTCAGGCCTATTATCTTATTATTTGTATTTGTGCCGTCAACAATACGTTGCCTGGCTTATTGACTGGTCAATGGTCAATATTAAAAAGAATGAAGCATTATCTAAACTTGTAAGTCAACAAACCATAGGATGTGTAATTATATTTCGTCAACAGTACTAAGTCTGTCCAAATATGTGAAATCTTTCGGGTCTTGGAGGGGCGGCGGTGGGGGTGGCAGGGTTTGGGGGCATGGCGTTTGGGTTCACATTCTTGGGGTCGGGGACCTCGGTGGGGGTGCCGGTGATTGCGGGGGAGTACACGGCCGAGTTTCTGGCGAATCCGCGCAATCATCGCACGCGGGCCTCGATCCATGTGGTGACGGGTGGGGTGGGGGTGGTGGTGGATACGGGGCCGGACTTTCGGCAGCAGATGTTGCGGGAGGGGATCCGGTGGCTGGACGCGGTGATCATCACGCATCCGCACGCGGATCACATCATGGGGATGGACGATTTGCGGCGGTACTGCGATGTGCGTGGGGGGAAGGTGCCGGTGTACGCGACACCGGAGACGCTCGAGGCCCTGCGGCGGGTGTACTGGTATGCGTTCAACGGGCCGGTGCCGAAGGGGTATTTCGATCCGGAACCGCATGAGGTGACGGGGCCGTTTCGACTGGGGGATCTGGAGGTGACACCGCTGGCATTGCCGCACGGGCGGATGTCGACGATGGGGTTGCTGTTCCGGCAGGGGGGGCGGCGGCGATTGGCGTATTTGAGTGATTGTTCGGCGGTGCCGGACGCGGTGCTGGAGCAGGTTCGGGGGGTGGAGGTGCTGGCGCTGGATGCGCTGCGGCGGACGCCGCACCCGACGCATTTGTGTCTGGACGAGGCGCTGACGGTGGCCCGGCGGATTGGGGCGGAGCGGACGTATTTCACACATCTGACGCACGACTACGATCACGACCGGGACGAGGCGGAGCTTCCGACGGGGGTTCGGCTGGCCTACGACGGTCTCAAGGTGGAGTATCCGGAATGAAGCGAGGCGAGGTTCAGTCGGGCCGGTGGCGGTGGCTGCTGGGGTGGGCGGTGTGGGGGGTGGTTCTTGGGGGAGGCGGCACGGGATGGGGGGAGGAGTACGATCCGTGGGTGGGTGGGGGCGAGGTGGTGTTGCTGTATAACACGGCGGTGCCGGAGTCGTTGGGGGTGGCGGAGCACTATGCGTTGCGGCGGGGCGTGCCGACCAACCGCTGGATCGGGTTGGAACTGCCGACGGGCGAGTCGATCACGAGGCAGCAGTTCGTGACGCAGTTGGAGCGGCCGTTGGTGAGGGCGTTGCGGGACCGGGGACTGGTGCAGATCCGGGACGAGATCCGACCGGCGACGGAGACGGCGCCGGGGAGCATCCTGGAGGTGGTTACCGACGCGCCGTTCCGGTGCCTGGTGGTGTGTTACGGGGTGCCGTTGAAGATCGGGGAGGATGCGGCGTTGCAGGAGGCGGGGATCGAGGGTCTGCCCGAGACGTTGCGGGTGAACCGGGCGGCGGTGGACGCCGAACTGACGGCCCTGCCGATGCTGTTGGCGGGGGCGCCGCGGATGGGGCCGATCGGGAACCGGTTTTTCGGGGCGACCAATGCGTCGGTGCTGCATCCGCGGAACGGGGTGCTTGTGGTGGGCCGACTGGACGGTCCGACGGCGGAATTGGCGCGGGGGTTGGTGGACCGGGCCATTGAAGCGGAGCGGCACGGATTGGTGGGGCGGGGTTATTTCGATGTGCGGAGCATTGGGCATCCGGCGTACCAGGTGGGGGACCAGTGGATCTCGAATGCGTGGGCGGTGGTGAGCCGGTACGGGTTTGACACGCACCTCGACCGGGAGCCGGGCACGCTGCCGGCCGGGTTTCCCATGAGCCACACCGCGTTTTATGCGGGGTGGTACGACGGGCATGTGAGCGGGCCTTTCCAGGGGGGGACGGTGGAGTTCACGCCGGGGGCGGTGGGGTACCATCTGCATTCCTTCAGTGCGGCGACGTTGCGGGCGGCGGACCGGCACTGGGTGGGTCCGCTGGTGGCGGCGGGGGTGACGGCGACGATGGGGATGGTGCATGAGCCGTATCTGCAGGGGACGCCGGATGTGGGTTTGTGCTTTGCGCGGCTGCTGTTTTCGGGGTTCACCTGGGGGGAGGCGGCATTGGTGTCGCAGCGGTTTCTTTCCTGGCAACTGACGGTGGTGGGGGATCCGTTGTACCGGCCGTTCCGGATGAGCGCGCTGGACCGGGCGAAGCAGCTGGCGGCGGCGGGGGACGGGCGGTTGGACTGGCTGCTGGTGAGTCTTTACAACCGGAAGCGGGAGGCGAGCGGGGATGCGGCGGGGGTGCTGAAGGAACTCGAGGAGGAGGCGCGATTGCGGTTTTCGGCGATTCTGCAGGAGAAGCGGGGCGATCTGCTGGGGGACCTGGGTCGATGGGAGGAGGCGGGCGGGGCGTACCGGGAGGCGTTGCGGTGGCCGACGAGCGGGCAGCAGCGGCGGCGGTTGCAGTGGCTGGCCGGGGAAGCCTACGAGAAGGCGGGACGGGCGATCGACGCCTACGAGCAGTACCGGGATCTTGCCGGGGGGCCGGGAGCGCACTGGGCTCCGGCGATGCTTTACGAACGGTTGGAGGGGCTGGCGTCGGGATTGGGGCGGGGGGAGGAGGCGCGCCGGTGGGGCGAGGAACGGAATCGACTTCAGGCTCCGTCTGCGCCATAGACGGGTCATGCTTGGGCGAAAGCGTCCGTCTTTGGGGAAGGCGCCTGGGATGATTCTGGCCTCGGCCTCGCCGCGGCGACAGGAGTTGCTGGCGCGGCTCGGGGTACGATTCCGGGTGGTGACGTCGTCGGTGCGGGAGATTGGGGCGGGAGTGCTGGCGCCGCACGAGGTATGCCTGGCCAATGCGGGGGCGAAGGCCATGGCGGTGGCACGGCGGCATCCGGGGGCACTGGTGCTGGGGGCGGACACGGAGGTGGCAATGGGGGTGCGGGTGTTTGGCAAACCGCGAAACCGTCGGGAGGCAGTGGCGTTTCTGACGGAGCTGGCCGGGCGCACGCACCAGGTGATCACCGGGGTGTGCCTGGTTTGCCTGGACCGGCACGTGCGGCTGAGCTTTGCGGAGACGACCCACGTCACGTTTCATCCGCTGACGGCCCGGCAGGTGAACGCGTATGTGCGGGAGACCGATCCGCTGGACAAGGCCGGCGCCTACGCGATCCAGGACCGGGGCGAATGGATCGTGGAGGGGATTGAAGGGTCGCTGTCCAATGTCATCGGGCTTCCGTTGGGGGCATTGCGGGAGGCCCTGCGGCAGTTGCCGGCGGAGGTGCGGCCGGCGGGGTGGACGGGATGACGGGGGAACACGACGGGGAGATCGCGACCGCTTGCCTCGGGGACGCGCATGGCGGTTAATCCCGGGCGTGCTTTGGCGGAAGGCGGCGATACTGGGCGTGGGACTCCTTGGCGGCTCGCTTGGGCTGGCCCTGCGACGGCGCGGGCTGGCCGGCGAGGTGACGGGTCTGGTGCGGCGCACGGAGACGGTTGCCGCGGCGGTCCGGATGGGGGCGGTGGATCAGGCGAGCCAGTGTCTGGAGACGGTGGTGGCGGGGGCGGATCTGGTGGTGTTTTGCACGCCGCTTGGCCAGATGGAAGGGCTGGGGGAGCGATTGAACGGGGTATTGGAGGCGGGGGCGGTGGTGACCGACGTGGGATCGGCGAAGGCGGGAGTGGTGGCATCGCTGGAACCGCGGGTGTTGGCGGCGGGGGGGCGGTTCGTGGGGAGCCATCCGATGGCGGGATCGGAGCGGACCGGGGTGGAGGCTTCGCGGGAGGATCTTTTCGAGGGGGCGGTGTCGGTGGTGACGCCGACCGAGGCGAGCGATGCGGAGGCGGTATTGCGGGTGAACGCGCTGTGGGAATCGGTCGGGGCGCGCGTGCTGACGATGGATGCCGGGCGGCATGATGCGCTGGTGAGCCGGAGCAGCCATCTGCCGCATCTGGTGGCCTCGGCGCTGGTGGATTGTGTGCTGGGGAACGGGGCGGATGAGGAGCAGGGGTTGTTGTGTGCCACGGGATTTCGAGACACGACGCGGGTGGCGTTGGGCTCGCCGGAGATGTGGCGGGACATCGGGCTGGCGAACCGGCGGGCGTTGCTGGAGGCGTTGGACCGGTTTGAGCGGTCGGTTGGGGGATTGCGGCAGGCGTTGGCGGCGGGCGACGCGGAGGGGTTGGGAGAGGCGCTGCGGGGAATCCGGGAACGGCGGGAGGAGTGGGGACGTGGATTTTCGAAAGGGGGCGGTGAATGAGCCGGGAGGGGATGCCTGGGTTGCCGGGGTTGCTGGAGATCGAGCCGTTGCGGCGGAACGGCGACTGGCAGGCGCGGGTGACGGTGCCCGGGTCGAAGAGCGTGACCAATCGGGCGCTGATCCTGGCGGCGCTGGGACGGGGTTGGGCGGAACTGCGCGGGGCGCTGTGGAGTGAGGACACCCGGGTCATGGTGGAGGCGCTGCGCCGGCTGGGATACGAGGTGCGGGTCGATCCCGACCCGGCGGAGGGCGCGAACCGGACGATCCGGGTATTGGGAACCGGGCGGGGTCCGGTGGCTGGTGGGACCGGTTCGGCGCCGGTGGATTTGTGGGTGGGCAACGCGGGGACGGCGGCGCGATTTCTGACGGCGTTGGTTTGCCTGGGGGAGGGGGTTTTCCGGTTGCGGGGTGTGGACCGGATGCACGAGCGGCCGCAGGCCGAGTTGTTCGCGGCATTGCGGTCGATGGGGTACCGGATCGAGGCGGGTTCGGACCGGTTGCCGGCGGTGGTGCACGGGGGCGGGCGGCGGGCGGGGCGGTGCCGGGTGAGTGCGCAGGCCAGTTCGCAATTTGCGTCGGCGCTGTTGCTGGGGGCGCGGGTTGGGGGGTGGGACGTGACGGTGGAAGGGGCGGCGGAGGAGGAGTTGCCGTACGTGGAGATGACGCGGCGGATGGCGGATGTGTTTCCGGAGGCGGGCGGGGTGTTCGAGGTGGAGGCGGACGCCTCGAGCGGGAGTTATTTCTGGGGGGCCGACGCGGTGCTTGGGGAGGGGACACGGCGGGCGGGACGGGTGGAGGTGGAACGATGGCCGACGTCGGGGTGGCAGGCGGACGCGGCGTTTCCGGGGTACCTGCCGTTGCCGGCGGAGATATCGCGTCGGACGGATCTTGCGGACAGCATTCTTACGGCGGTGGTGCTGGCGCCGATGGCGGAGCGGCCGGTGCGCTTCACGGAGCTGGGGCGGTTGCGGGTCCAGGAGTGCGAGCGGGTGGCGGCGTTGCGGACCGAACTGGGGAAGTGCGGGGTGCGGGTGGAGGAGGAGGGGGACATGCTGACGGTGCATCCGGCGGAGCGGTTGCATGGGGCGGAGATCGAGACGTACGGGGATCATCGGATGGCGATGGCCTTTGCGGTGCTGGGGCTGCGGGTTGCGGGGATCCGGCTGCGGGATCCGGCGTGTGTGGGAAAGACCTTTCCGAACTTCTTCGCCAAGCTGGCGGCTCCGGTTCCGGAAGGGCTGGGGGTGGGATTGTACGAGCCGGTGACCGGGCGGCGGATTGGCGCGGAGGAAGCTTTGGCGGGAGACGGGACGGCATGAAGAACGCGATAGTGATTGCCATTGATGGTCCGAGTGCGAGCGGCAAGGGGACCTGCGGGCGGTATCTGGCGGGGAAGCTGGGTTTTCTGCTGGTGGACACCGGGGCGATGTACCGGACGTTGACGTGGCACTGCCTGCGGAGCGGCGTGGACGTAAACGACGCCGCGGCAGTGCTGGCGACGGTGCGGGCCTGGCCGGTGGAACTGGCGGTGCAGGAGGGGGAGGTGCGGTTGCTGGTGGACGGGTATTACCCGGCGGTTGAGATCCGCTCGGACGAGGTCTCGAACACCGTGGCGCGGGTCTCGCCGATGGCCGGGGTGCGGATCTGGATGGTGCGGACGCAGCGGGAATGCCTGCGGTTTGGGAATCTGGTGATGGACGGGAGGGATGTGGGGACGCATGTGTTTCCGGAGACGCCGTTCAAGTTTTTCCTGTCGGCGAATGCGGAGGTGCGGGCGCTTCGGCGCAAGGCGGAGGGTTCGGCGGACAACACGGCGGAGCGGGACCGGCGGGACGCGCAGCGGGCGGCGGCACCGATGAAGAGGGCGGAGGATGCGATCGAGGTGGACAATTCCCACGAGAGTCCGGCGGTGACGGCGGAGTATTTGCTGGCTCAGTACGAGTCGATGAGGAGGCGCCTGGGGCTGTGACGGCGACAGCGAGGACATCGCGGGTGGTGGCGATCGACGGCCCCGGAGCGGCCGGGAAGAGCACGGTGGCGCGGGGGGTGGCCCGGGCGCTGGGGTACGCCTATGTGGATACGGGCGCGATGTACCGGACGCTGGCGTGGCACTGTTTGCAGACCGGGGTGGATGTGCGGGAGCCGCGGCGGATCGCGGCGGCGTGCCGGCGTTGGAAGACGCGGCTGCACTGGATGGAAGGCGAGCCGGCGGAGGTGGTGCTGCTGGTGGACGGGTATCGTCCGGTGGGCGAACTGCGCAGCCGGGCGGTGAGCGAGGCGGCATCGGACGTGGCGGTGGTGCCGGCGGTGCGGGCATGGATGAAGCGGATCCAGCGGGACTGTGCGCAGTACGGGGGGTTGGTGATGGAAGGGCGGGACATTGCGACGAACGTCTTTCCCGAGACGGACCATAAGTTCTGGCTGGACGCCTCGGCCGAGGAGCGGGCGCGTCGGCGCCGGGCCCAGGGGATGGACGACGATCTGGGCTACCGCGACCGGCAGGACAGTCAGAGGGCGGCGGCGCCGCTGATGCTTGGGCTGGGGGCTGTACGGATCGACACGACGGGGCGGGCGCCCGAGGAACTGGTGGAAGCGATTGTCACGGCTGTGCGATCGGCGGTGTGATCGGCGGTGTGATCGGCGGTGTGATCGGCGGTGTGATCGGCGGTGTGATCGGCGGTGCCGGGGCCGGGGTGAAATGTGAATGACTCTTGACCCGGCCGCCGCGGGGTTGTGACAGGGCCGCGACAGGCTTGGGGCGCGTGAACAAGGTCCTCATCCTTACGGCGGGTTTTGGAGACGGGCACAACGCGGCGGCGAGGCATCTGCGGGAGGCGCTGGAACGGCTGGGTCCCGAGGTTCGGGCGGAGGTTCACGATCCCTTGGAGATCGCCTACGGCCGGGTGAACCGGTGGATACAGTCGGCCTATCTGGGCGTGGTGCAGCACGCGCCGTCGGTGTGGCGTCGGGTGTACGGGTTGGCGGACGGGCCCGGGGGCATTTCCGGGGTCCGATGGCTGGCGCGGTTGAGGGCGTCGCTGATGGCGATTGTGGAAGCGAGCCAGCCGGACTGGGTGGTTTCGACGTATCCCATCTACGCCCAGGTGATCGAGGACCTGTATCGGGACCATGCGGAGCGTCCGTTCCGGCTGGTCACGGTGGTGACGGATTCGATCACGGTGCATGCCTCGTGGGTTGCGGGGGACACCGATCTTTACTGTGTGGCGAACGAGGCCACGGCGGAGGTGTTGCGGGGGGCGGGCGTCTCGGACGACCGGATTGCGGTTACCGGGTTTCCGGTCAGTCCGCTGTTTGTGGAAGAGCCCGCACCGGAGTTGGAACCCCCGGTGGAGGGTCAGGTCCGGCGGGTGTTGTGTCTGGCCGGGGGAGCGGGTGGAAAAGTGGAGCGGTTGGTGGACGACCTGCTGCGGGTGCGGCATGTCCGGGTGACGGTGACGACGGGGCGGGACAGCGATTTGAAGGCGGAGCTGTTCGGGAGGTTTGGAGGTGACGGGCGGGTACGGATTCTGGGGTGGACCAATCTGATGCCGCGTCTGCTGCGGACCCATCATGTGGTGATCACCAAGGCGGGGGGCGCGACGGTGCAGGAGGCGATTGCGGCGGAGTGCCCGATGATCCTGAACCGGACCATTCCGGGGCATGAGGAAGGGAATGCGCGGCTGGTGGTGGAATCAGGATTCGGGGTGGTGGCGGACGGGCGTCGGGCGACGGTGGCGGCGGTGGAGGGGGCGTTTGCGAACGACGCACGGCGGTGGTGCGAGTGGCGTTCGAATCTGGGGCGGGCCAACCGGCCGGGGGCGGCATTCCGGATTGTCGAGCGCATGCTGGCGGAGGAGGAACCCCGGCCGCGTGGGAGGGTTCAGGCGCGTGCGGGGTGCGAATGGCAGGGGGGGGTGCGGGAGGATGGGAGGCTGGGCGGCAGGGGGGCGACCGCCCTGGGCGGGCCGCTGCTCTGCGATTTCCACATTCACACGAACTACTCGGACGGGCGTCTCACGGTGGCGGAGGTGGTGGATTATTACGGAACGCGCGGGTTCGACTGCATCTGCATCACCGACCACCTGGCCGATCCCCGGCGGTTGCTTGGGAAGCTCTCCCGGCTGAGCCGGCTGACCCTGAGTTCGGCGCAGGTGGAGGAGTATTTTGAAGTGATCCGACGCGAGGCGGCGCGGGCGTTGGAACGGTACGGCATGCTGGTCCTGGCGGGGATCGAGTTCAACAAGGACGGCTACCGGAGGAAGTCGTCGGCCCATCTGCTCGGGCTGGATCTGAAGGGCCCGATCGCGCCCGATCTGGACCTGGTGGACACCATCGCGGCCATCCACGGGCAAGGGGGGCTGGCGGTGGCATCGCATCCGCATCTGATGAAGAGCGAGTGGGGGAAGAACACGCTGCACCTTTGGGAGAACCTCGACACGTACGCTCCGTTGCTCGACGCGTGGGAGATTGCCAACCGCAACAACGTCTTCGCGCCCGTCGCGTTGAAGCAACTGCCCTTTCTGGCGAACAGCGATTTCCACAAGCCCAAGCACATTTATTCGTGGAAGACGCTGCTGCATTGCGCGCGGGATCCGAGATCCATCAAGGAGTGCATACGGCGGAACGAGAAGGTGTCGATGACCTTGTACCGTCGTCCGGACTTGAGGCTGGCGGGAACCCTGGAGGCCACCGGGTGGGTCGGTCGGCATCCGTCCGTCGGGACCATGCCGGTGCCGGAACTCGTCCCCTGCGGCACGCCGATCGCCTTCGGCGCCGGCATCGGGGGGGATGGCGTGCGAGGCGATTTCGGGGATGAACTGCCGGAGCCCCGTCCGATGGCGCAGGTTTAGCCCTAGCCGTGCATTCCGGAGTGGTGGGTAGAGGGGCGCGAACTTCGCGAAGCATCGCCCCGGAGGGCCGGGTTCCACGCGGCCACAACGAAGTGGAGCGTTGGGTTGAGGACTCGCGGAGCTCGTCCCTCCGATTCGCTGCCTCCTCACGCACCACTCCGGAATGCACCGGGGGCTCAGCGTGTCCAGGCGTTGATCTTGACGGGGGTGTTGGCGGGGACGGGGACGGTCACGGTGGCGGTGGCGGGATTGGCGGCGGTGTTGTCGATGACCACGGGAACCTGGAGGGTGGAACCCTGGTCGGGCTGGACGACGACGCTGACATCGAGGCGGGTGCCGAAGTTGTGGGCGCGGATGACGACGGGCTGGTCGGGGTCGCTGCCATTGGGGAGGAGGACGAAGCCGGAGGCTCCGGCGCCGGCGGGGATGGGGCGACCGGCGACGCTGACGAGTTCGAGGCGGGGGAGGGAGCCTTCGAGGCCGGTGGCGAGCATGGATCCGCGGCTGAAGGATTCGGGGGGATGAATGGCGGTGAAGTTGGCGCCTTCGTAGCTGATGGCATCGAAGCGGATGCGGCCGGAGCCGCCGGTGCCATTGCGGTTCTGGGCCTGGATGCGGGTGACTCCGGTGATGGTGGGAGCGACCAGTTTGACCGCGCCGCCACTGCCGCCGTTCCACGCGCCGGCGGTTCCCCATTCGCCGCCGGTGGCATCGATGCGATGTGTCATGGCGCCGCCGAAGGCGATGCGGGAACTGGAGGCGATGAGGATGGCGCCGCCGCCGCCGCCGCCGCCCGCTGAAGGCGTCCCGCCGCCGCCGGAGCCGCCGAGGAGGGGGATAAGGGCGCCATTGCCGTAGATGGCGCCGATGTTGGTGGAGCCGGCGGAGCGCTGGGTCAGGTAGGAACCGCTGCCGGCGCTGTTGGCGGCGCCTGGTCCAACTTCGGAACCGGCGCGACCGCCGCCGGGACCCTGCCCATCGCCTGGCGGCACTTCGCCGAGACCGCGATGGCCGCCGTCGAAGCCTCCAGGGCCGCCGCGGCCGGGTCCGTGCACTGTGGCGGATCCCTCGCCGTCCAGGCTGATGGTGCCTTCGATGATCACGTCGCCCTGTGAGAGCAGGTACACGGGGGTGTTATGGGCGTTGCGGATGAAACGGAGGACCGAGTTGTTGGCCAGGTGGAGGGACCGGTAGTGGAGTATGCCGTCCGGGGGGAGGACGATGGTGGTGTGGTTGGTGATGACCCCATCGCCGAGGGAGCCGTTGGAGCCCGAGTCGAAATCGATGCCTGGAATCTGGGCCAGGGCGGGCAGGGCGAGGACGGCCAGGGCCGCGGCGAGGGATGGCGGGAGTCGGAACGGGAGTGCGCTGGGAGGATTCATGGTGGGGACGTGGAGTCGGGGTTGGTGGATCCGGTTCAAGGGGCGGAGGCGACGGGGATCAGGACGAACCAGTCCAAGTCGCCGGCGTGGAGATGGACGCGGAAGGTGGTGGCCGGGGAATCGATGCCCACGACGGCGGGCGTGCCGGAGGCCTGACGAAGGAGGACCAGGCGGTTGCGTCCGGCGGCGGCGGTGCCGGCCTCGGAGAACGAGCCGAGCGGGAAGGTGGCGGCGCCGGGTTGAGAAGGATCCCCGGTGACCCGGTCGAGGGTGGCACGGAGGTCGGCGGGTCCGGTGCCGGGGGCGGACAGGGCGGCCCAGATCCAATAGTCGCCGGGGGGAATGCGGCGGGTGAACTGGAGCCAGGCGCCGGGGGCCCCTCCGTTGACGCGGTGATTGAGGGTGGCGTACCAGCCGGGGCGTTCGGCGCCGAACTGTCCGGTGAGGTTGTCGAGGAGTCGGACGGTCTCCGCGGCCGGCAGCGGGCGGTAGGGTTGGGAGTCGATGGCGAGGGTGCCGGAGAAGTCCACCCCTGGGACGGCGGTCCGGTTGGCGTAGGCGCCGCCGCGGTAGGGCATGAGGCTGGCGACGGGTTCGTCGCGTCCGGACTCGAAGTTGAAGTCCTCGGCCTCGATGACGAAGGCGCCGGCGCGGGGGAGTTCGTTGGGGGCGAGGTCGGTGGCGGCGAGGTCGAAGATGCGGAGGCGGACAGGGGGCTGGCCGGGGACGATGGAGTGTCCGAAGGGGTTGGGTCCGGCGAAGCGCATGAGCTGGGCCTGGGCCGAGGCCTGAACGACCTGGCCGTCGCCGAGGCGCAGGAGGTGGCTCATGGAGACGGCGTGCTGGGAGCCTTCGTGACGGAGCAGGTGCCATGGGCTGGAGGTGGTGCGAACCCCGCGGAGGTAGGCGTTGGGGACGAGCGGGGAATCGCCCGTGGTGAGTTCGACCTCATCGTTCCAGCCATCGCCATCGGTGTCCCAGCGGGTCCAGTCGGTGCCCAGTTCGAGTTCCTGGATGTCGGTGAGCCAGTCGCCATCGCGGTCGAGCTGGCTGTCGAGGATGCCGTCGAAGGTGCGGGTGACGCGGGGGAGGGTGCCGAGGATCATTTCCTGCCCGTTGGTCAGGCCGTCCCCATCGAAATCGTCGAGGGAATCGGGGATGCCGTTGTTATTTTCGTCCGGGTTGAAGGGATCGAGGCCGGCGGCCAGTTCGTAGGCATCGGTGAGGCCATCGCCGTCGGAGTCGGCGCCGATGACGACCTCGAAGGCCCAGGTCAGACCGGTGGCCATGGCATTGCCGGAGGCATCGGTGACACCGGGAGCGAGGAACGCCTGATAACGACCGGGGACGGTGATCTCGGGGAACCGGAGTTCGGCGCGCAGGCTGCCGGCGAGGTAGGCGAGGGTGCCGGGAATGGCCAGGTCATCGACGGTTCCGAGGCGCCGGTCGGGTCCGAGGTAGCGGAGGGAAAGGCGTTCGGGGGTGATGGTGGCGGGGTCGATGGGTTCGCTGAAGAGCACCGAGATGGCGGTCGGGGAGACGGCGAAGCCATTGGCGGCGGGGGCGCCCGGGCGGGCCCGGGGCGGAGTGGCATCGGCGAGGAGAGCGACTTCGAGTTCATCGCTCCACGTGAAATTGCCGGCGGTGTCGATGGCACGGGCGCGCAGGCGGAACGAGGATCGCTCTTCGCTCAGGAGCGGGGCGAAGAAGGCGTGCTCGAAGGGGAATCCGCCGTCCGCGGAGACCCGGCGGCCATCCAAGTAGAACTCGACCTCGCGGACCTGAACGTCGTCGGCGACCTCGGCCTGAACGGACGCGAAAGCGCCGGATTCGAGGGTGGGCGGATCGAGGGGGAAGGAGGCGGTGAGGCGGATGGAAGGGGGATTGGTGCCGGTTTCGGCGGGGAGATAGTTGAGGACCTGGAGTCCGGCGGTGGTGGTGGCGACATAGGCGCTGCCGAGGTGGACAGCGACGCCGACGGCGGGGGCGGGGGTGACGTAACGGGTGAGGAACTGATCGTTCCGGGCGGGGTCGGAAAGGTTGTAGAGCTGGACCTCGTTATTGAGGTTTGCCTGCAAGCCGGCTGCGGCGATGCCGAGGCCGGAACCGTTGGCGACGAGCTGGGACCAGCCGATCTGGGTGTCGTCGCGGGTGGTGCGCTCGACGGGAAGATCCGGGTCGGCGAGGTCGAATACGCGGTAGCCGTTGGCGTGGGTGACGTAGGCGAAGCCGCCACCGACGAAGAGGCGGTTGGCGACGTCGGTGCCTCCGCTCAGCACGGGCGGACCGGACCGGGCCAGTTCGTCGGGGGTCTGTCGGAGCGGGATGAGGCGGCGGTTCGAGAGGACGTAGAGGCGGTCGCCACCGAACTGGAGGTCCTGGATGGGGGCGTCGAGGGCGAGGCGGTCGATCTCGGTGCCGGTGGCGAGGTCGATGGCGATCACGTGGCCCGCCTGGGTTCCGGCGTAGGCGAGGCCGGCAGCGGTGGTGACGGCATGGATGGTGCCGAGGCCGGGGAGGAAATGGCGGACGCGGGCGGCCGGCGGATCGGAGATGTCCACGATCTGGAGACCGGCGGAGCCGCCGGCCACGGCGACGAGATCGGCATGGCAGGCCACGCGCTGGGCGTTGCCGGGAGTATTGACGAGGGCGATGACCGTCGGGGTGCGACCGGGAAGGTGCTGGAGCACGGCGATGCCGGCGGAGCCGAGGGCGACGATGACGCGATCGCCGATGGCACAGACATCGATGGCGGAGCCGGGGAGCGGGACGGAGGCGACGATGCCGGTGGCGAGGGGGGAGCCTTCGACGGGATCGAGACCGGCCCGGACGGCTGCGGCGTCGTTGATGCCGTCGCCGTTGGAATCCGGCAGGGCCGGATTGGAGCCGGCAATGAACTCGGCGAAGTCGGGAAGGCCATCCCCGTCGGTGTCGGGCGACGTGTCCGCGAGGAGGATCGGGGAAGGGGCGGTAAACGACTGACCGACATTGCCGGAGACGAAGTCCGCGGAACCGACGGCGAGGTCGGCGGCCCGGAGGACATGGAGGCGGTAGGGCCGGTTGGGGGCAAACAGGCCGCCTTCCATGAGGGCGCCGCTGCCCCCGGTGCGCCCGCGCTGGACCACATCGCCGGTCAGCATGTCCACGAGGGTCCAGAAGTGGAGTCCGCGGGAGTAGAGGAGGCGGGGTTGGCGGGGGGTGGAGGGATCGACAGCAGGAACAGGAGGGGCCGCCGGGGTCCGGCGGGGACCGGCGAGGGCGAGACTGGTGAGAACGCGCCCGTCGAGGGTGGCGAACGTGACGGGATCGACCGCGGCGCCGGCGTTGAGTCGAACGGCGTCGCCGCAGGACGTGAAGGCCCAGGAACTGAACGCGCCGGGGGCGATCCGGCGGCTGGCGACGATGCGGCGGGCTTCGAGATTGATCAGGTGCCAGGCGAGGGAGGTGGGCGTGTCGCCGAATCGGAAGACCATCGAGCGGTCGGAGCAGTCGGGACCGAACTGGACCATGTCGGACGGCGGCACAAGGACGATGCCGGTGAAGTACGGGAAGCTGCCGTTGAAGACCGTGTCGCGGGTGGCCACATCCACAACCGTGAGGGCGATCTGTCCGTCGGTCTTGAGGGCCGTGTAGATGAGGTAGCGACCATGGGGACTGAACCGGACGGACGAGGCATTGAGGAAGGAGGCGCCCATGACGAGGGTGCGGGCGGGGGCATGGCTTTGGGCGCCTTCGCGGAGGGTGACCAGTTGCACGACCTCGTTGCCGGAGGCACCGGAGGCGCTGGTCTGGCGGAAGACATGGACGAAGGCCTGTTCGGCGGGACCGAAGCCGAGGCTGTTGGGGGGGCGGAAGGGTTGGACCTGGGTGGCGAAGGCGAGGCGGTGGTTGGCGCGTTCGCGGACCTCGGCGGAGACGACGCCGTTGAGTTCGGAGAAGCGGAGTTCGAAGCGCGTGGCGCCGTCGGGGCGGATTCCGACCGTGGCGGCCGGGGGGACGAGGGTTTCGGAATTCGTGCAGTCGGATTCGATGTCGGCGGTGAGGCAGAAGGGGCCGGCGGACACGCCTCCGCCATCGGGGCGTGGACCGGGTCCGCCTCCGCCCGAGGGAGGAGGGCCGTCCGGGGGCGGGCCCGAGGGATCATCGGGCGCGGGTGGCGGGAGGTCGCCCCAGGTGTTGGGGCCGGAGTCGGGCCACCTGGGCGGACTCGGCGGCCAGTCCACGTCTTCGTCCGGGGGCACTGGCTCGGGCGGGTCGGGTGGCACCGGTTGGGGAAAGGTTGGCGGAAAGGGACCGGGAGGGGTGGGCGGAACCGGCGGCGACGCGGTCCACCAGGGGGAAGTGGTGAACCAGGGGTTGACGGTGGTGAGTTGCTGCCAGCCGTGCCAGCCGGGCTGACGGATGCCCACACCGGGATCGGAATCGAGGAAGAGGCCGTCGTCACTGACCGTCATTGAACCGGCGACCTCCCAGCGGCCGGTGTCGTGATTAAAGCTGACCAGGGCGGTCTGGGCGCCGGGGGGCAGGCGATCGCCGGTGCGAGGGTTGGGGAGGTTGGGGAAGCGGACCGGGACGGGTTGGTCGAAGTTCTCGGCGCCGTCGGACTGGACGGTGATATCGAGGACATGGTCGAGGCCGGGCGGCAGGGGTTCGGGGAGGCGGTCGGAAGCGACGGGGGCAAGTCCGACCCGGCCGCCGCGCTGGCCGCTGTTGGCGAAGAGGGCGTTGGGGGGGACGCGGATTTCCACGCCGGCAAACTCGGGATGCCGGGCCACGACCGAGGCGGGGAAGGGGACGACGGTTTCCTCGGTGGCCGAGACCGGGCGGAGGGCATCGGCGGGGATGAGAGGGAGATAGATGACCCCGGAGCCGTTGGCGAGGTTGGTGGCCACGCCGGGCAGGGCGTCCCAGGCCTTGCCGACGACGGGGTAATAGGCGCCGTTGGGCCAGGCGCTGTCGGTGGCGGTACGTCCGTCGATGCGGACGAAGAACCGCCCGGCCGGGGCGGGTTGGAGGCGGAAGAAGCCGGTGGCGTCGGTGGTGGTGCGGAGGGTTTCCTCGGCGCCGTCCACGGTGACGGTGACATTGACCAGGGGCTGGTCGCGGAACCCGCCGGCACCGTCGGGGACCGGTTCACTGGCAAAGACGTGGCCGATGACGCCGGTGTCGCCGACTGGAGTGATGCTCAGGGTGTCGAAGTCGATGCGGGCGAGGCTGCCGGGTTCACCGGTGCCGGCGGGGTCGAGGCGGCGTCCGAGGTCATCGCGAAGGTCGGCGGGATCGAAGGTGACGCGGATGCGGGCGTTGGCGGGGAGATTCTCGAGGGGGAAGAGGGTGATGGCACGGCGGTCGGCAGCGGTTTCGACGCGGGCCAGCAGGCGGCGTCCGCCGAAAGTGGCATGGAGATGGTCGTGGGTGACCACGGCGGAAGGCGCCAGGGGACGGGTAAGGCGGAGGATGACTTCGCGGGTGACGGCCACGCCGTCCTCGCCGCGGAAGGGGGAGGATTCGGCGAGGGTGGTGAGGGGGAGACGTAGTTCGAGGTAAAGGTCGAGCCAGGTTCGACCACCGGCTCCGGGTGCGGGGAGACTGGCATCGGAGGGATTGAGCGGATCGAGACCGTCGGTCTGGAGCTCGAAGACATCGTCGATGCCATCGCCATCGGTGTCGGCCGGGCGGTCGATGGGGTATTCGAGGACGCGATAGAAGGCCGAGGAGAGTGGGGCGGCCGGGTCGCGGAGGGAGGCGGAGCTGCCGGTTCCGAGAATGAGAGTCACCGGGGTGGCAAGGGAGGGGAGGGACTCGCCCCGTTGAAGGAGGTAGTAGGAGGTGGGCTTGGCGTGGAAGGCGACGACGACGGCGCCGCCGGGTTCGCGGCGGATCTCGGAGAGACGGAAGGTTTGGGCGCCGAGGGGAGGGACGAGGGACCCGCCGGCGAGCGAGAGGGCGAGGACAAGCCACCAGAGGTACGTGCGCGGTCCACCGGGGTTCGCGTTCATCGCAGGATCGATTCGGTCGTTGGGACGATTCAGGGGGCGTCCGCGCTCCTGAACCGGATCGACGGGAATCGCCAGCGGGTCGGAGGCTGGCACATGCGGTAGGGGCGGGCAAGGGCCTGAATGAGCCCAAGACGATCACCGGGATCAGGGGACTTGGAGGGGGGGGCGAGTTCCGAGAAACCCCCATCCCTATGCTTTACCCCCCCTGCGGCCTCCGGGAGTTCGGTCCTGCGATTACAGCGTTTCGCTCCAGCAGAAGAAGCCAACAATATTAAGCCAGACAATGTTTTGTAGACGATTCGTGGTCAGGTCATCTCCAGCGGCTGGATGGAATTTCCGGGGGGGGATATCGGGTTCGAGCTTGGTGTCAATAACACTATGCCTGTCTTACTATCAAAGCCTGGATTTGCAGTGATGCGGCGGAGAGGCCAGCGGGGGGGGCGGGGGTGGATCCGGAGGCCATCCGGGCAGGACGGGTGCCGGGGGGGGGGAGTACCGCGTGGAATGATCCCCCGGTTGACAGAATCTGCCGGCTCCCGGGCGGGCTATTCCCGGGTGATCGCTTCGTCGAGGTTGAGGAGGAGGCGGCTGAGGGCGGTGTAGGCGGCCAGTTGAGTGGGGGTGGAGCCGGCCGGCAGGTCGCGGGGGAGGTCGCGGTCAGCCGAGGCGAGGGCGTGGGCGTTGACCCAGCCTTCGGCGATGCGATGTCGCTGACGCTCCAGGAATCCGAGCAGTTCGTCGCGTTCGGCGGGGGTTGGCGGCCGGCTCAGGACGCGGCGGAAGGCATGGGTGACGCGATCGGGATCGGACCCTCCGCCGAGTTCGAGGGTGACGCGGGCGAGGGCCTGGGCGGCTTCGAAGAAGAGCGTTTCGTTGAGCGCGGTGAGCGCCTGCATGGGGGTGTTCGAGCGGACACGGCGGACGCAGGCGAAGTCAGCGTTAGGGGCGTCGAAAACCTGGAGGGCGGGGTAGGGGACGCTGCGGTAGCGGAAGGTGTAGAGCGCGCGCCGGTAGCGGTCGGGTCCGGTGGCTTCCTCCCAGGTCTTTGGGCCGTAGCTGGCAGGGGGCCGGAAGAGGAAGTCCGGAGCTGGCGGTTGGACGGGCGGGCCGCCAAGGGCGGGATGGAGGAGTCCGCTCGCGGCGAGGGCGATGTCGCGAACGATCTCGGCTTCGACCTGGCTGCGCGGGCCGCGGGCCGCGGGCGAGGAGGCGGTTGGCGGGGTCGTTGGCGTAGTCTTCGGGGCGGGCGTGAGAGGACTGGCGGTAGGTGGCGCTGTGAACGATGAGGCGATGGAGGTGTTTGAGGCTCCATGGAGCGGGTTCGGGGGCGCCTGGAAGGCGGACCGCAGGTTCCATGAACTCGACGGCGAGCCAGTCGAGGAGTTCGGGATGCGAAGGGGGCGGGGCCTGGGTGCCGAGGTCTTCGCTAGTTTCGACCAGGCCGGAGCCGAAGTACTGCTGCCAGACGCGATTGACCAGGGAGCGGGCGGTGGTGGGCGAGCGGCGGTCCACGAGCCAGCGGGCGAAGGTCAGGCGATCCGAGCCGGCCGGCTCCGGCAATGGATGGAGGAAGCCGGGGACACCGGCTGCCACCTCGGGGCCGGGTCGGAGCCAGTCGCCGCGGTGGAGGAGGTGGGTGGGGCGCGATTCGTCACCGGGGCCGAGGTCGCGACGGGCGAGGAGGGTGAGGGTGGAGTGGCCTTCGGGCCATTGGCCCCAGAGCGATTCAACCCTGGTGTTGGCCTCGGCGAAGGCCGGGACAGTGGTTCGCCAGTGGGAGAAGATGGCGGCCACGTGGGCGGGGTTCCGTTACTCTCGGGGGATCGACAGGATGGCGCGGATTTCGGCGGGAACGGGGTCGGCGACGGCGTCGGTGGCGGAGGTCACGCTGAGGCGGAACCGGCCGAGGTTGTGGTTCTGGTTGTCGTCGGAGTTCCAGCCGCCGTGGTTCTGCATCAGGCCGAAGTGAAGGATCACCGGGTGGGTGAAGGTGAGCGGGGATTCGGGGACGAAGACCGCGTGGCGCGAGCGGTTGCGGCGGCCCGGTCCGGCGTCGATGCCCCAGGCTGTGTCGCCGTTGCCGTCGATGGCGTGCTCGACGGGTCCGTAGGTGCGGGGGCGTCCGGAGCGGTTGTCGAACTCGGGTTCGAGGGGTTTCTCGGCATTGGCGAAATCGGCCGTGGCGCGGATGAACCGGACTTCCGTGCGGGGTCCGGGTCGGGCGGGGTCCTCGATGGACACCTTGAATTCGCTGAGGGCGGCCATGCCCTTGAGGGAACGGCCCGGGCCATGGTTGGGGAGGTTGGGATCGGTGAGCAGTTCCAGTCGGAAGGCCCCGATGACCGGGAGAGTATTGGTGCCGCGGAAGGGGGCGGTCCAGAGCGTAGGGGCATAGCCGGCGGCGCGGACGGAACCGTCGCGTGGTAGTAGTAGCGGGCGCTGTTGTCGCCGGCATTGACGACGGGGACGATGGTCCAGGGGATTGGGGCGGCGAGCGCTTGTTCCTCCCATTCGGCCATGCGGGATTCCCAATCCGGGGTGCGATGGCGGAGGTCGGCCTCGATGGCATCCATTTGGCGTCGCAGGTCGGCGATGGCCATGAGCTGGTCCGGCGTGTGGACGACCCGGGAGGATTCGTGGTCGTTGTTGAGGAAGGCGAAGAGTCGGAAGTAATCGTCCTGTCGGATGGGATCGAACTTGTGATCGTGACACTGGGCGCACTGGACGGTGAGGCCGAGCACGGATTTGCCGATGGCATCCATGCGGTCGAAGAGGGCTTCCATGCGGAACTGCTCGGGATCGACAGTCCTCCTCGTTGAGCATGGCGTTGCGGAGGAAGCCGGTGGCGACGATCTCGTCCTGGGACGGGTTGGGGAGCAGGTCGCCGGCGTTCTGTTCGATGATGAACTGGTCGTAGGGCAGGTCGCGGTTGAGGGCGTCGATCACCCAATCCCGGCAAAACCTACCGAGCGTGGCTTGTCCTTCTCGAAGCCGTCGCTGTCGGCGTACCGCGCCGCGTCGAGCCAGTGGCGTCCCCAGCGTTCCCCGTAATGGGGTGAGGCGAGGAGGCGCTCGACCATTTCGGAGAGGGCGGTGGCCGGGTCGGCGGCCAGGAACCGATCCACTTCTTCGAGGGTGGGAGGCAGCCCGATGAGATCGAGGTGGAGGCGGCGCAGGAGGTCGATTGGGGCGGCCTGGAGGGCGGGGGCCAGGCCGTGGGATGAGAGCGCGGTGCGGACGAAGGCGTCGATTGGGTGGACCGGGGAGCCCGATCCGGATTCGAGGGGAGGGACCGCCGGGCGGATTGGGGGAACGAAGGCCCAGTGCGGAACGGTTTTCGCGGGGGCACCGTCTGGCGGGTCAGGCCATGGGGCGCCGGCCCCGATCCAGGCGCGGACGAGGCGGAGTTGTTCCCCGCTGAAAGGGTCTGCGCGGCGGGGCATGCGGGCGATGTCGGGATGACTGCCGGTGAGCACCTGAAGGAGGAGGGAGACATCCGGTTTGCCGGGGTCGTGCAATAAGCCCGGCACAATAAAATTGACCAGATATCAAATAAAAAGGGTCCCGCATCTTAATTTTGACAACTTACGAATAGTTTATCCGCCGGGGTCGGGTGGGATTGCAGAGGTGCCGGGTCGAAGCGCGGTGTCAGCAAGATAATGCCTGACTAATTAAATTAGTACAAGGGCCGGAGCGAGCTGCCGCGCCGGGAATAGGCGAAAGGAGAAGGAAGTAATAGGCCAGGCACAGAACACATGACTGTTTACCGTCGGATCGGTTTCTTTGGGTCCCGGGGTAAAGCGCGGTGTCAGCAATATAGAGCCTGACCAACTGAATGGGGGCTCCAGGAAGGGGATTCCAAGTCCAAGCCGTTTCCTGGATGCGGACGAAGGCCGCCCTTCGGGCTGCAGACAAGGAGGAGCAATCGTTCCGATCCCGGCTCAACTCCCAGGGCCCGACACGTTAAAGCGTGGGCACCCGACTGCCGGTTTCCATGCCCCATGGCGGGAGGCGATGCACCTGGTGAACGGCGACGGAGGGAATGTGAAGGTGCCGACTTGAGTCCGTTGCCCTATTCCATCAGTTCACGGACCTTGGCGGGGAGGTCGGTGTGGCGCATGAGGGACTCACCCACGAGGATGGCGCCGGCGCCGGCGCGTTGGAGGCGGCGGACGTCATCGCGGTCGCGGATGCCGCTTTCGGCAATGAGCAGCGTATTGGGCCGGGCGGGATGGGGTTCGAGGCGGGCGGCCAGGCGTTCGGTGGTGGCGAGGTCCACGGTGAAGGTGCGGAGGTCGCGGTTGTTGACGCCGATGAGGCGGGCTTCGGCCGCGAGGGCGCGGTCGAGTTCGGCCTCGTCATGGACCTCGACCAGGGCGGCCAGACCGGCGTCGGTGGCGAGGCGGTGGAAGTCGCGGAGCCGGCGGTCGTCGAGGATGGCGACAATGAGGAGGACGGCGTCGGCTCCCCATTCGATGGCTTCGAGGATCTGGCGGGCGTCGATGACGAAGTCCTTTCGGAGGAGCGGGAGCGGAACGGATTCGCGAATGTCGCGGAGGAACGCCAGCGAGCCCTGGAAGAACGACTCGTCGGTGAGGATAGAAAGGCAGTCGGCGCCAGCGGCATGGTAGTCGGTGGCGATGCGGACGGGGTCGAAGTCCGGGCGGATGATGCCAGCGCTGGGGGAGGCTTTCTTGACCTCCGCGATGAGGGCCAGGCCGGGGCGGTGCGGAGCGCGGAGGGCGGCGGCGAAATCGCGTCGGGGGCCGTGGGCACGGAGGGCGTCGTCGAGGCGGGCCGGGGTGACGGGTTGGTCGGGGAGGCGGGCGAGTTCGGTGCGCTTGTGGGCGACGATGCGGTCGAGGATGTGGGTGGCCATGGGCGGGTGACGGGATCAGTCTTCGTCGTCACGGACGCCGGTGAGGCGGCGGGTGGGGCAGCCGGCGCGGAGCCAGGCCTGGACGAATTCGTCGAGGTCGCCATCGAGGACGGCCTCGGTGTTGCTGGTCTGGCAGCCGGTGCGGAGGTCCTTCACGAGGCGGTAGGGTTGAAGGACGTAGCTGCGGATCTGGTTGCCCCAGCCGATGCTGCCCTTGTCGCCATAGAACCGTTCCATTTCGGAACGTTTTTGATCTTCGCGGAGGGCATAGAGCTTGGCCATGAGGAGGGTCATGGCGATGGCTCGGTTCTGGTGTTGGGAGCGTTCGCTTTGGGAGGCGGCGACGAGGCCGGTGGGGAGGTGGGTGATGCGGACGGCCGTTTCGACCTTGTTGACGTTCTGGCCGCCCTTGCCGCCGGAGCGGTAGGTATCGACATGGAGTTCCACCGGGGGGATGACGATGTCGCCCTCGGGTTCGATTTCGGCGATGACGTCCACGCTGGCGAAGCTGGTGTGGCGTCGCTTGTTGGCATCGAAGGGGGAGATGCGGACGAGGCGATGGACACCGCGTTCGGCCTTGGCGAAGCCGTAGGCGTTTTCGCCTTCGAGGCGGAGGGTCACGCTCTTCACGCGCTTTTCGTCGTCCTCGACGATATCGGTGACCGAGACCGTCCAGCCGCGGCGTTCGGCCCAGCGCTGGTACATGCGCCAGAGCATGGTGGCCCAGTCGCAGGCCTCGGTGCCGCCGGCGCCGGCGTTGATGCTAAGGATGGCGGGACGGACGTCGTGGGGTCCGGTGAGGAGGAGTGTCAGTTCGGTGGCATCGAGGTCCGAATCGAGGCGGGCGAGTTCGCGGATGATCTCCTCGTTGAGGGCGGCCTGGTCCGCGGGGGCTTCGCCGGCGGTGAGGTCGAAGATTTCGCGGTGATCCCGGACGCGGTGTTCGGCGGCGAGGATGGGGTCGAGTTTGCGCCGGATGCCGTTGACTTCCTCGATGAGTTTCTGGGCCTGCTCGCGCTGATCCCAGAAGTTTTCCCGGGTCATCAGGGCCTCGATTTCGGCGAGGCGGGCCTGTTGTCTGGGGACGTCAAAGAAACCTCCGCAGATTGGCGACCCGGGCATCGGCGGCGGCGAGAAGTTCCTTCAGGTTGTCGGACATCAGGGCGGGGAAGGTACGGGCTGGAGGGGGTGGGGCGCAATGGTGAGGGAGGGCGAACCCCCGTTGGCGATTCGCTGCCTCCTCACCCACGCCTCGGGGATGCACCGGGTGGACGGCGGGCGGGGTTGTGGATTTGCGCTCGCCAGCGGGGTGGGGCGGGGCAAGCTGGGGTTTACATGGGTGCGATGGAATACCGGATACTCGGGTCGGACCGGCTGATATACGGGCCGGTGCCGGAGGCGACCTTGCTGGAGTGGATTGGGGAGGGGCGGGTGCAGAGGGACACCTGGGTCCACAGCGATCCCGGGGATTTGTGGCAACGAGCGGGCGGGGTGAGCGCGCTGAAGGCGGTTTTCGATGGGGAGGAGGTGGCGGAGCCGGCGAGTGCGAAGGCGGGGGTCTCGGCGCGGACCTTGACGCGGCTGCGGGCCTTTGCGGAATTGTCACCGGAGGATCTGGAGCCGTTCGCGCGGGCGACGGTCGAGGAAACGTACCGGCCCTTCACGCACATTGTGCGGCAGGGGAATCATGGGGACGCGATGTACTTCGTGATCCAGGGAAAGGTGGGGGTCAGCACGCGGGGGCAGGTGTCGGAGTCGTTTCTGATGGCGCTGCAGGTGGGGGACACCTTCGGGGAGATGTCGTTGTTCGATCCGGGTCCCAGGTCGGCGGATGTGCGGGCGGAGACGGACGTGGTGGTCTTGAAGCTGACGGCGGAGGGCTTGCGAAAGGTATGCGAGGAGGCGCCGGCGGCGGCGAACCGGTTTTTGTGGAACATGGCGCGCGTGCTGGCGGCACGGATGCGGATGATGGACCGGCGGGCGGCGGCGGCGAAGGACATGGATGCCGTGGGGCGGGAGGTGGACGGGGCATGACGGGACTGGAGGGGGTGTGAGGGGCGCGGCGGGCGGGTGCGGTGCCGGTTTGACAGGGTTCCCGCCACACCTCATTAAGACCGCGCCGAAACTCGGCACTCACGATCGGAACCAAAACAATCAGGGAAGAGAACATGCCTATCGCAATTGGAACCAAGGCGCCGGACTTCACGCTCAAGTCGAAGAACGCATCGGGACTGGTGGATGTGACGTTGAGCGCCCAGTTCGGGCAGAAGAACACGGTGCTGTTGTTCTTTCCGCTCGCCTTCACGAGCGTCTGCACGTCGGAGTTGTGCGATGTGACCCAGGGGATCGAGGCGTACCGATCGCTGGACGCGGAGGTGATCGGGGTCAGCGTGGACAGCCCGTTTGCGCAGGAGGCCTGGGCGCAGAAGGAGAACATCGGGATCGTGCTGGTGAGCGACCTGAACAAGGAGGCCACGCGGGCGTACGGGGTGGAGTTCAAGGGATTGGCGGGGATCGGGGACACCTCGGCGCGGGCGGCCTTCGTGATCGATCGCAACGGGGTGGTCCAATACTCGGAACAGACGGCGACCCCGAAGGACCTGCCGGACTTTGCCGCGATCAAGGCGACGCTGGCGCGGTTGAAGTAGGGAGGCCCATGGCACGCCCGCCCCGCACTGGCTGGTGGGGAGCGATCCTCGGGGTTGCGCTGGCTCCTGCGGCGGCGGGCGAGCTTGGTCTGGAGCGGTTCGAGCGGCGGATCCGGCCGGCGCTGATCGAGCACTGCTTTGACTGTCACAGTGCCGAGGCGCCGCGGGTGCGGGGCGGGTTGCGGGTGGACAGCCTGGAGGGGTTGCTGCGGGGCGGCGAGACGGGTCCGGCGATCGTGCCGGGCGATCCGGAGCGCAGTTCGTTGTGGCAGGCGCTGACCTACGAGGACCCGGATCTGCAGATGCCGCCGAAGTCGCGTCTGCCGGACGAGGTGATCGAGGACTTCCGGGTCTGGCTGGCGGAAGGGGCGCCGTGGCCTGAGGGGCTGGCAGGGGCTGGGGGCGGGGAGGCGGGGCCGGCGGGATTTGACCTGGCAGGGCGCCGGGAAGCGCATTGGGCATGGCATCCGGTGCGGCGTCCGGAAGTGCCGGAGGTGAGCGACCCCGAATGGGCTGGGGGCGAGATTGACCGGTTTGTGCTGGCGCGATTGGAAGCGGAGGGGTTGAAGCCTGGACCGGCGGCCTCGCGTCCGGTGTTGATTCGGCGGGCGACGTGGATGTTGACGGGGTTGCCACCGACGCCGGAGGAGGTCGAGGCGTTTGTGGGGGATGGGGAGGAAGGGGCGTTTGCGCGGGTGGTGGACCGGTTGCTGGCGTCGCCCCATTACGGGGAGCGTTGGGCGAGGCACTGGCTGGACAAGGTGCGTTATGCGGAGACGATGGGGCACGAGTTCGACTATCCGATTTTGGGGGCATGGCGGTATCGGGACTACGTGGTGCGGGCCTTCCATTCGGATCTGCCCTACGAGCGGTTTGTGAGGGAGCAGATCGCGGGGGATCTGCTTCCGGACCCGCGCTGGCTGGAGGGGGAGGGGATCAACGAGTCGGCGGTGGGCACGTTGCAGTACTGGTTCTGTCAGCAGGTGCATTCGCCGGTGGACGTGCGGAACCACCAGATCGAGGTGGTGGACAACCAGATCGACGTGGTGACCAAGGCGTTCCTCGGGATGACGGTGTCGTGCGCCCGATGTCACGATCACAAGTTCGATGCCATTTCGGCGCGGGACTACTTCGCGCTGGCGGGGATTCTGGGGAGTTCCCGGTATGCCGTGGGTGCGGTGGACGACCCGGCGGGCCGGGTCCGGCTGGCGGGGGAGATGGTGAAGGCCCGGGAGGCGTTGCGCCGGGCGCTGGCCGACGGGTTGCTGGAGACGTGGGCGGGCGGGGAGGCGGCTGGGGTTGACGTGGCGGCCGGAGTCGCGGCCGGAGTCCTGGTGCGGGAGGGCGAGACGCGGTGGGACGGGGAGGGGTGGATGGGGGACGGGGAGGCATTTACGGCCGATGGGGAGGTTGCGGGGCAACCGCGTCTCGAGGGGGATGGCGCGGTGCGGCTGGTTCGTCCGGGATGGCGGGACAGCGGTTCGTTGTCGCGCCGGTTTCAGGGGCGGCTGACCTCGACGACGCGGGTGTTGGATCGGGATTTTGTCCATGTGCGGATGGCGGGCAGCGGGGCACGATTCGGGGTGGTGATCGAGGGATTCACGCTGATTCGGGCGCCGATTTACGGGTCGTTGCGGCGGGCGGTGAACCGCGAGGAACCGCATTGGGTGACGGTGGATGTCTCGGCATGGAAAGGGCGGCGGGCGTATCTGGAATTCTCGGATCTCGGGGTGGGGGATCCGGCCTCGGAACTGGGGGGTGGAACGGCGGGGGCCGAGGGCTGGCTGGCGGTCGGGGAAGTGGTGCTGTCGCCGCATCGTGAGCCGCCTGGGACGGGGGTTTGGACGGGGCCGACGGACGGCGGGGCGGTGCTGCGACTGCTGCGGCGGTGGCGGGACGCGCCGGGGACGTTGAGCGAGGGGGAGGTTGGTTGGATCGAGGAGGTGTTGGGTGCGAAGCGGCCGGAGTTTCCGGAGGGTTGGAAGGAGGCATGGGATCGTCTGGAGTCGGGGGTGACGGCGCCGGTGCTGGCCGGGGTCATGAGCGACGGGACGGGGTGGGATGAGGCGCTGCTGATCCGGGGCAATCATCGGACCCCTGGGGACACCGTTCCGCGCGGGTTTCTGGAAGCGCTGGCGGTGGGGCCGGGGCGGGAGGCGTACGGGGAGGGAAGCGGCCGGCTGGCGTTGGCGGAGGCGCTGACCGACGGGGAGAATCCGTTGACGTGGCGTGTGATGGCGAACTGGGTTTGGGCGCACCTGATGGGGCGGGGGTTGGTGGCGTCGGTGGACAACTTCGGGGTGCTGGGCGAGGCGCCGAGTCATCCGGAACTGCTGGACTGGCTGGCGGACACGTTTCGGAGCGAGGGGGGCTCGGTGAAGCGGTTGGTCCGGCGGATTGTGTTGTCGCGGGCGTGGCAGGCGGGAAGTGGCGTGACCGATCCGGCAGCCGAGGAAGCGGACCCGGACAACCGGTGGTGGCATCGGGCGCACGTGCGGCGTTTGGAAGGGGAGGCGATCCGGGACGGGATGCTGGCGTTGTCGGGCCGGCTGGACCGGAGTCTGGGGGGGCCGCCGGTGCCGGTTCATCTGACGCCGTTCATGGAGGGGCGGGGACGTCCGGGGCGGAGCGGACCGCTGGACGGGGAGGGGCGGCGGAGCCTGTATTTGGAGGTGCGACGGAATTTTCCTTCGCCCTTTCTGCTGGTGTTCGACACGCCGGTGCCGGCGACGACGGTGGGATGGCGGTCGGTTTCGAACGTGCCGGCGCAGGCGCTGGCCCTGATGAACGATCCGATGGTGGTCGAAGAGGCGCGACGTTGGGCGGACCGGCTGGCCCGCGAGGTGGCCGGGGGGTGGGAGGCGCGGGTGGACCGGGCATATCGGGAGGCGTACGGGCGGTCGCCCGATGCGGAGGAATGGGCCCTGGCGCGGGAGTATCTGGCAGGCGGCCTGGAGGATTCGGGGGAGGACGGGACGACGGCGTGGGGGGAATTCTGCCATGCGCTTTGGGTGGCGAAGGAGTTTCAGTTCATTCCATGACCTGCCGGAACCGACCGGCCTGAGAGGCAAAAATCATGTCCCACTGCCGCCGATTTCTGGAACGTCCGGCCACCCGGCGCGAGATGTTGTTGCGATGCGCCAACGGCTTCGGGGCGTTGGCGATGACGGCGCTTTGGGGGGAGCAGCGGGCGTACGGGGAGCGTTGGGTGCCGCAAGGGGAGGGGGTTCCGGGCGGATCGGGAACGCGGCCGACGCATCACCCGGCGCGGGCGCGGAACGTGATCTTCCTGTACATGGACGGGGGCCCGTCGCAGATGGACACGTTCGATCCGAAGCCGCGATTGACGGCGGAGCATGGGAAGCCGTTTGCGATGCGGATGGAGCCGACGCAGTTCAACGACAATGGTTCCACGCTGGGCTCGCCGTGGGAATTCCGGCAGGGGGGCGGGAGCGGGTTGCCGGTGAGCGATTTGTTTCCGCACGTGCGGGAGTGTGCCGACGATCTGTGCGTGATCCGGTCGGTGGTTTCGGAGTTTTCCGAGCACACGGCGGCGAACTACTTCCTGCACACGTGCCATGGCCTGGCCGGGCGGCCGAGCGCGGGGGCGTGGGTGACGTACGGGTTGGGGAGCGAGAACCGGGATCTGCCGGGCTTCGTGGTGTTGAACGGCGGATTGGTGCCTCCGGGCGGCGTGGAGAATTTCGGGAGCGGATTTCTGCCGGCGGCGTACCAGGGGTCCATCTTCAAGGGGGGCGAGTTGCCGGTCGCCAACATCGTGTCACCGGTCGGCGATGCCGCCGGCGAGCGGCGGCGGTTGGAACTGGTGCGGCGAATGGACCGGTCGCTGATGGGGCGGATGGGGCCGTCCGACGCGGTGGAGTCGGCGATCGCCAACCATGAGCTGGCCTTTCGGATGCAGGCGGCGGTGCCCGAGTTGATGGATCTGCGCGGGGAAACGGATCTTACGCGGGCGCTGTACGGGTTCGATTCGGCCTATGAGCCGACGCGCATCTATGCGCGGCAGTGTTTGCTGGCGCGGCGACTGGTTGAGCGGGGTGTGCGCTTCGTGGAAGTGACGTGTCCGGTGGTGGCGGGGGATCGGTGGGATCAGCACGGGGGATTGAAGCAGGGGCACGAGAACAACGCGCGCGCGGTGGACCAGCCGATTGCGGCGCTGCTTCGGGACTTGAAGGGGCGGGGGCTGCTGGATTCGACGATCGTCCTGTGGGCGGGGGAATTCGGGCGGACGCCGTTTGCGCAGGGGAGCGACGGCCGGGATCACAATCCGTTCGGGTTCTCGGTGTGGCTGGCGGGTGGCGGATTTCGTGGGGGGATGGTCTACGGAGCGACGGACGAGTACGGCTACAAGGTGGTGGAGAACCGGGTGGAGATGTACGACCTGCATGCCACGGTGCTGCACCAGCTGGGTCTGGACCATGAGCGGGTGACCTACCGCTTCGGGGGCCGGGACATGCGGCTGACGGATGTCCACGGCGAAGTGATCCGGGCGGTGCTGCTCTGACGGGACTCCCCTGACGGTGCATCCCCAAGTTGTCGGTACCGAGCCAGCGAACCGGAGGGACGAGCTCCGCGAGTCCTCAACCCAACGCTCCACACCGTTGCGGCCTCGTGGAACTCGGCCCTCCGAAGCGCCGCTTGGCGGAGTTCGCACCTCTACCGACAACTCCGGGATGCACTGCTCCCCTGACAGGTTGGGCGATTGGGCGATTGGGCGATTGGGCGATTGGGCTTGAGCCTGAGGGGCGGCTGGGGTGGCATGCGAGGGAACACCTGTGCGCATGAGTCATCCGCCGATACTTCGTCGTCCGCCGTTCCGGGGCGGGTTCACCCTGATCGAGTTGCTGGTGGTGATCGCGATCATCGCGATCCTGGCCAGCCTGCTGCTGCCCGCGCTGGCCAATGCGAAACAGAAGGCCACCGGGGCGAGCTGCCTGAACAACCAGCGTCAGTTGGGGCTGTCCTTCGTGCTGTATGCGGATGACCACGAGGACGTGATGCAGCCGACCGAGCCGCGGGACGCGCGGGGGGTGGTGGTGGGGAACATGTTCGGGGGCGGGTACTGGCCGGGGCCGCGGCCGGACATCACGCCGGGGATCACGATCGAGCAGGCGATGACGCGGGTCCAGGCGGGGCTGTCGAACGGTCCGTTGTGGAAGTACGCGTCGAGTTACGGGACCTACCATTGTCCGGGGGATCTGCGGACGAAGCGGCTGCGGCCGGGGCGGGGATGGGCGTTCGACAGCTACTCGAAGGCGAACGGGATGAACGGGATCATGGGTTGGGAAGGCGGGGCGCAGACGCCGTACGAGAAGATGACGTCGGTACCGGGTCCGTCGGAGGCGATCGTGTTTCTGGAGGAGGCGGATCCGCGGGACTACAACCGTGGCACGTGGGTCATCAATGTGAATCCGCCGAGCTGGGTGGACCCATTTGCGGTGTTTCATGGGAACATCAGCACGTTGAGTTTTGCGGATGGCCACGCGGAATCGCGGAAGTGGGTGGAGGCGACGACCCTGAAGGCGGCCCGGGATTCGGCGGAGGGACGGAGCGTCTTCAACTGGGCCGGGGGCAACCTGAGGGTGAACCGGGATTACCGGTGGGTGTACGACCGGTACAAGCACACGCGATGGCGGGAGCTGCCGTGAGGACGCGGGCCTTGACGGGATTCCTTGGCGCGCTGCTGGCGCTTGGCGGAGGGGTGAGGGGGACGGAATACGACGTGGTGGTCTATGGCGGCACGTCAGCCGGGGTGATGGCGGCGGTGCAGGCGCAGCGGATGGGACGGTCGGTCATTGTGGTGGGGCCGGACCGGCACCTGGGCGGGTTGTCGAGCGGCGGCCTGGGTTTCACGGACACGGGGAACAAGGCGGTGATCGGGGGTTTGGCCCGGGAGTTCTATCACCGGGTGTGGCGGCATTATCAGGATCCGGGCGCGTGGCGGTGGCAGCGGCGGGACGAGTATGGGAACCGGGGCCAGGGCACGCCGGCCATCGATGGGGCGCAGCGGACGATGTGGATCTTTGAGCCGCACGTGGCGGAGGGGATTTTCGAGGCCCTGGTGGCCGAGCACGGGATCCCGGTGCATCGGGACGAATGGCTGGACCGCGAACACGGGGTACGGAAGGAGGACGGGCGGATCGTGGCGGTGACCATGCAGAGCGGCCGCACCTACCGGGGGCGGATGTTCATCGATGCCGGCTACGAGGGCGATTTGATGGCGGCGGCGGGCGTGTCGTATCACGTCGGGCGGGAGGCGCGAGCCGTGTACGGCGAGGAGTGGGCGGGGGTTCAGACGGGCGTGCTGCATCACCGGCATCATTTCGGAGTCCTGCCGCGGCCGATCAGCCCTTACCGGGTTCCCGGGGATCCCTCCAGCGGGGTGCTGCCGCGGATCAGCGTGGAGCCGCCGGGGGAGTACGGGGCGGGGGATCACCGCGTGCAGGCCTACTGTTTCCGGTTGTGCCTGACGCGGCACCCGGACAACCGGGTGCCGTTTCCGCGTCCCCGGGGATACGATCCGGACGAGTACGAGCTGCTGCTGCGGATCTTCGAGGCGGGGTGGCGGGAGACGTTTCACAAGTTCGACCCCGTGCCGAATGCGAAGACCGACACCAACAACCATGGTCCGATGAGCACGGACCACATCGGGGCGAACTACGACTATCCCGAGGCCTCGTATGCGCGGCGCCGGGAGATTGTGCGGGAACACGAGCGGTATCAGAAGGGGTGGTTCCATTTCATCGCCAACGATCCGCGCGTTCCGGCGGAGGTGCGGGAGCGGATGGCGGAATGGGGACTGGCGAAGGACGAGTTCCCCGGGAACGGGCACTGGCCGCACCAGTTGTATGTGCGGGAGGCGCGGCGGATGGCCGGGATGCACGTGATGACCGAGAATGAACTGCTCCGGCGCCGCCCGACGCCCGACCCGGTGGGGATGGGTTCGTACACGATCGATTCGCACAATGTGCAGCGATACATCACGCCGGAGGGTTGGGTTCAAAATGAAGGGGACATCGGGGTTCCGACCCCGGGGCCCTACCCGATTGCCTACGGGTCGCTGGTTCCGAGACGGGACGAGGTGGAGAACCTGCTGGTGCCGGTTTGTGTCTCGAGTTCCCACATCGCCTTCGGGTCGATACGGATGGAGCCGGTGTTCATGATTCTCGGCCAGTCGGCGGCCACGGCGGCGGTGTTGGCCCTCGATCGAGGGGTACCCGTGCAGGACGTTCCCTACGAGGCGTTGCGGGAGCGGTTGGAGCGGGACGGACAGATTCTGGCGGTGCCCGAGTGAGCCGAAGGGTGCTGTTCGGGAGTAGCGGGCGCGTTTCGGGGGGCGGGGTGTCGCGGAAGAACGCGGGTTCAAGGAGTCGCTTCGAGGAATCCGGTCAGGGCGTCGAGAAGTTCCGGGTGGGACAGGACGCTGACGTGGTCTGAGTCGGGGACGATGTGCAGGCGGGCTGAAGGCAGGGCGTGCGCGAGTTGTGCGACAGCGGGCTGGACGGGATCCCGGTGGCCGACGAGGGCGAGCACGGGTGGGCGGAGGATGGCGAGGGCGTCCGGGGGGACATGCCAGTCCGGGAATCCACGGGCCACGGCGGCGACGATGGCGGGATCATTGCGGGACAGGATTTGGCGGTCGATGGCGGCGATCTGGGCATCGGACAGCGAACCGGGACCGGGAGGGGCGATGGCGCGGAGGAAGGCCCGGAATCCTTCGCCGCGGTCGAGGGCGTCGGCGAGGGCCAGGAACGGTTCGGTATCCGAGGGATGGCGGACGCCGCCGGAGGCGATCAGGACGCCGGCGCGGACGCGCCCGGGATGAGTGGCCATGAACCTGAGGGCGATGCGGGCGCCCATGGAATAGCCGACGAGGTGGGCCTTCTCAATGGAGAGAACGTCGAGGAGCCGGCGGACATCCTCGACCATGGGATGTCCGTAGTGTTGGACCCCGGGGGGCCGGTCGCTTTGACCGTGACCGCGCTGATCGAGGGCAATGGTGCGAAACCGCGTGGCGAGTTCGGGGAAGACACGGGACGCGATCCAGTCGTCTTCGATCGACCGGGTGATGCCGTGAAGGAGTACAACGGGGTGTCCGGTTCCGGCGACACGGTAGTGGAGTCGGACGCCGTTGGAATCGAAGTGGCGGGATTCGGACGCGCGGGGAGCGAGGGAGGTCAGCATGAGGACCGGGACGAGGAGGCTGTGGAATGGATGGGGTTTCACGGGTTGGCGATGGGATGGATGGACGCGGGTGCGTCCGTCTCCCATGCGCGGCGGGGGGGCCGATCCGGCCAGGAATTTTCTTCAGCGAAGCGGGGGGTCAGAGGTGTCGGATGCGGGTGCGGTAGCGTTCGAGGAGGGGTTCGTTCCAGCCCGGGACATCGGCGTTGCTGCTGGCGTAGATCTCGGGGGGATGACCGGCTTCGGTGGCGCGTTCGATGGCGCGCACGACCACCAGGTTGAGCAGGAATGCGCCGGTGAGGGTGGAAGTGGGGCCGATGCGACGGGGCAGGCCCGGGCAATCCAGGGCGGCATCGCCCGGGACGGACTGGTTGTCGAGGACGACATCCACGACCTCGAAGAGGCGCTGACCGGAAAGGTGGCGGGAGGGAAAGGCGCGGCTGTGGGCGAGGCTGGTGATGGCGATGGTGGACAGTCCGAGATGGCGGGCGGCGAGGGCCATTTCGATGGGGACGGCGTTGCGGCCCGAGTTGGAGGCGATGACCAGGACGTCGCCTGCGGTGACGGGGTAGCGGGCAAGGAGTTGAGCGGCATAGCCGGACTGTTGTTCCCGGGTGGAACTGACGGCGGCTCCCTCGTGGAGCATGAGGGGCGGATCGAGGATGGCCGCGGCACGGGCGAGTCCGCCGGCGCGGTAGAAGATTTCCTCGGCGAGCATGTGGGAGTGGCCGGTGCCGAATCCGTAGAGGAACCGGTCTGCGATGAGGGCGTTGGCGACGAGGGCGCTGGCGCTTTCCAGGGCCTCGCGCTGGGAATCGAGGAGCGCGTGGACTTGGGACTGGACGAGTTGATGGTAACGGTCGATGGCGTTCATGGGGCGGTGCCGGCTCCCGCGGCGCGGGGTTCAGGCTGCCTGGAACGGGCTGAGGAGGCAAACCGGGGTGGCGCGTCTCCTTGCAGGGTGAAGGGCGGACGGTGGGCGTCGTCACGGTGAGCCGTAGGGGAGTTGCCGGCTTTGTCCTCGCCTGGGGTCGGAACGGTGGCTAGAGGAGCGGGGTGAGAACCCTGTGTCGATGGCTGTGGATGGCCGCTGGTATGGCGGGGATGGTGTTGACGGCAGAGTCGGCCGGATTGGCGCCCGTGCGGGTGGGGCCGAGCCAGCGGTTTTTGGAAACGACGGACGGAAAGCCGTTCTTTTGGCTGGGCGACACGGCGTGGGAACTGTTTCACCGGCTGACTCGGGAGGAGGCTGACGAGTATTTGCGAAACCGGGCGGCCAAGGGGTTCACGGTGATCCAGGCAGTGGCCTTGGCGGAACTGGATGGATTGAACACGCCCAACGCCTATGGGCACCGACCGTTGGTGGGAAACGATCCGGGGCGACCGGACGTGAAGGACGGGCCCGAAAACGACTATTGGGATCATGTGGATTGGATTGTGGATCGGGCGGGCGATCTGGGGCTGAGGATCGGGTTCCTGCCCACCTGGGGCGACAAGTGGCAGGCGGTTCGCGGCGGCACGGGGCCGGTGGTGTTCCGGCCCGGGAACGCGCGGGCCTACGGCGAGTGGCTCGGCCGTCGATACGGGGGTCGAGCCGTGATTTGGATCCTGGGGGGAGACCGAAACATCGAGTCGGAGGAGGACAGGCGAATCATCGACGCCATGGCGCGGGGATTGCGGGCGGGCGACGGAGGGCGGAACCTGATGACCTTCCATCCGCGGGGTCCAGGGCGATCGTCGGACTACTTTCATCAGGTGGACTGGCTGGATTTCAACATGCATCAGTCCTCGCACGGTGGGCGTGACCACGACAATGGATGGTTCACGGCGGCGGACCATGCGTTGAAGCCGGCGAAGCCGACCCTGGATGGAGAGCCGCGGTATGAGCAGATCCCGGTAGGTTTCTACATGCAGGGCCCATCCCGGGCCTTGCGTTTCGATGACTACGACGTGCGACAGGCTGCGTACTGGTCGATGCTGGCGGGGGCGTGCGGGCACACGTACGGGCACAATTCGGTGTGGCAGATGTGGGTGCCCGGGCGGGACGCGGTCATCCACGCGGACGTGCCGTGGCGGGAGGCGCTGGATCATCCGGGGGCGTTTCAGATGGGCCATTTGCGACGGTTGTTCGAGTCGCGCCATTTCACGCACCTGGTGCCGGATCCGGACCTGGTGGTGGACGGTCCTCGACAAGGGGGGGCGAAGGTTCGGGCAGCCCGGGCAACTGACGGTTCGTTTGCGCTGGTGTACTCGCCCCGGGGAGAACCGTTCTCGGTGCGGATGGGTGGCGTGGAGTCGCCGCAGGTGCAGTCCAGTTGGTTCGATCCGCGATACGGGACGGCGTATCCGATCTACCGGGCGGGCAACGAGGGGGTGCAGACATTCACCCCGCCTTCGTCCGGCCGCGGGCAGGACTGGGTGCTGGTGCTGGACGACGCACGGAGGAACTTTCCGATGCCCGGGCGGGGCCGGGTTGCCGCCGAGCGATAGCCTGTTTCTCCTGTCTGCGCTTCCAGCCTCGGAGGGCAGATCCGCGGCGACGCCTTCTGCCGCGGCTTCGACCTTATGCGCAGGTTCGATCAGCGACTTATCCCACCGCATCCACTCGCAGATCGCGCAACACGGTGAGCCCCGGGATGGGGGCGCCTCGAATGCAGCGTGCGCCGCTCTTGCGCCGCTTGCCGAACTTGTCCCGGTGCCGCTCCCACATCTGGTCCACAAACTCCTTCGATCCCAGGAACACCCCGTCCGTCATGTGCCGGATCCTTAACCGCAGGATCTGCCCCAGCGGTAGTTGACCGCCCCGCGCAAGTTCCGCCCGGATCGCCTCCGGGTCCAGCACACGCTTGTCGCTCCGCCCCGACGTCCCACCAATCACGTAAAGCGCCAGGCGATATTCTGCTGACGCCGTGCTCCAGTCGGCTGCGCCCAGGAAGCCCATGATTCCGCGACGGATGA